>JAGWAJ010000039.1 GCA_021296475.1 Acidobacteriota bacterium | reverse complement strand
CACGATGTGCGACGACGCCGGCCGGGCCCGAGACGTGCTCGGCCGCTTCATGAGCGAGTTCCACAACGTCCCCGAGCCGGAGCTGGCGTCGCACCTCTACACGATGACCGGCGCCGCGGTCACGCGGCATCTCTTCCGGGTGGCGGCCGGTCTCGACTCCCTCGTCGTGGGAGAGCCGCAAATCCTGGGTCAGGTGAAGGAAGCGTACGCCGTCGCCACCGGGCGCGGGCACACGGGCGCGTCGATCAACCGCCTGTTCCACTGGGCGTTCAGCGTCGGCAAGCGCGTGCGGGCCGAGACCGGGCTCGGAGAGGGAGCCGTCTCCGTCAGCTACGCGGCCATCTCCCTCGCCCGCAAGATCTTCGGCCGCCTCGACCGGCTGCGCGCGCTGGTGGTCGGCGCCGGGGAGATGGCCGAGCTCACCGCGACCCACCTCCGCGCGCAGGACGTGTGCCACATCGGCGTGACGAACCGGACCGCGGCCCGCGCCGCCGCGCTTGCGGCCAAGGTGCAGGGAATCGCTGTACCCTGGGAGGCGATGATCGACGAGCTGGCGTCGACCGACATCGTCGTCACCGCGACCGGCTCGGCGAGCTGCATGGTGACCCGGGCGCACGTGGCGGAGGCCATGCGGCCGCGGCGGGACCGCCCGTTGTTCGTCATCGACATCGGCGTGCCGCGCGACGTGGAGCCCTCGGCGGGCGACATCGAGCAGGTGTTCCTCTACAACATCGACGACCTGCAGGCGATCGTCCGCGAGAACCAGGCGCGGCGGCAGACGCAGGTCGATCGGGCCGAGCTGCTCGTCGAGGAAGAGGTCGACGGGTTCATGCGCTGGCTCCGGTCCCGGGGCTCGGTGCCGACGGTCGTGGCGCTGCGCCGCCGCTTCGAGGAGATTCGCCGGGCCGAGCTGGAGCGGTTGGCGCCGAAGCTGGCGTCGATGTCGCCGGAGGCTCGCGCGCGGGTCGAGGAGGTGACGCGGCTCCTCGTCGAGCGGCTGCTGTCGACTCCGACGGAGCGTCTCAAGGCCGCGCCGGACGAGGATGCGGCTGCCACGGACGCCGACACGCTCGGCCGCCTCTTCGAGCTGGGCCTCGCGGAGGGCTCGGAGGACGACGACACCCCCGCGCTCCGCGAGACCCCCCCGCGCAGCTTGGCGAGCCCCACGGCGGCGAGGAATCGTGGCACCCGCGGAAGCCCCCTGGCGCTGTGGCAGACCGGGCAGGTGGCGGCGGCCCTCCGGCGGGCGCGCGGGCCGGAGCCGGAGATCGTCACCATCACGACCGAGGGCGACCGGTTCTCCGCCGCGCACCGCGAGGCGGCGCCGCTCCTGGCGGCCGGCGGCAAGCGGCTCTTCGTCAAGGCCATCGAGGACGCACTGCTCGCGGGCGAGATCGACCTCGCCGTGCACAGCGCGAAGGACCTGCCGGCCGATCTCCCGGAGGGCCTCCGGATCGACGCCGTGCTGCCGCGCGAGGATCCCCGCGACGCGCTGGCCGCTCCCGTGACCGCTGCCGTGCCCGCCGGCGGCGCCGCCGCTCTCGTCGCCGCGGCCGGCCGCGGCGCACGGGTCGGCACGAGCAGCGTCCGCCGCGCCGCCCAACTGCGGCGCACCTTCCCCAGCATCGACGTGGGGCCGGTGCGCGGCAACGTCGGGACCCGCCTGCGCCGGCTCGACGAAGGCCGCTACGACCTCCTGGTGCTCGCCGCCGCCGGGCTCGTGCGCCTCGGCATGGCGCAGCGGATCAGCAGCCGGCTGGAGGCCGACGTCTGCATCCCCGCCCCGGGGCAGGGGATCGTCGCCGCCGAGTTTCGGAGCGACGACGACGCCACGCACCGGCTGGTGGAGGGAATCCGCGACGTGGAGGCGGCGCGCGCGCTGGAGGCCGAGCGGGCGCTGGTGACCGCGCTCGGAGCCGACTGCAACGTACCGCTCGGCGCCCTGGCGACCCACGGCGGCGCCGAGGACAGGCTGTCGCTCGACTGCATCGTCGCTTCTCCCGACGGCCACCGCCTGCTCCGGCACATCGTGCGCGGCAGCCTCGACGACCCGCGCGGGCTCGGCCGGCGCGCGGCCGATCTGCTCCTGGCCGACGGCGCCGACGCGTTGCTGGCCGCCGCACGCGCGACATGACCACCACGGGGTGCGTCCATCTCATCGGCACCGGTCCCGGCGACCCGTTGCTGATCACGGTCCGGGGCCGGCAGCGGCTGGCAGCCGCCGACGTAGTGGTCTTCGCCGGTCGCTGCGTCCCGGATCGGCTGCTGCGCTGGGCGCGCCCCGACGCCGAGCGGATCGACGTCGACGCCGCCGGGTCCGGCGCTTCCGACGCGGACGCAACCCACCGGCTGCTTGCCGATCGGGCCCACAAGGGGCTGACGGTGGCGCACCTGACGGCCGGCGACCCCTTCGCCTCCGGGGCGGCCGCCGACGCAGCCCGCTACCTCCACGACCGCGGCATCCGCATCGAGGTGGTGCCCGGCGTGCTGCGGCTCGTCGCCGCCCCCGGCTTCGCCGGCGTCGCGATCGCCGGCGAGGGCGCCGCGGACGCGGTGCTCGTCGTTCCGTGCGGCCCGGCGACCTCGGACGGAGCGCCCGCCGTCGACTGGAACCGGTTGGCGCCGTCCGACGCCACGCTCGTCAGCGAGGGCCGCGGCTCGGAGCTCGCGCGCATGGGCGACGAGCTGCTCCGGCACGGGTCGTCGCCGGCGGAACCGGCCACCCTGGTCCTGCACGGGACGCTGCCGGCGCAGCATACGATCGAGGGGTCGCTCCGCGAGGTGCGCGATGCGGCGAGGGAGTTGGCAGATACTGCCACGGGGGTGCTGGTCGTCGGTCGCAATTCCCGCCGCCGCGCCTCGCTGCGCTGGTTCGACGCGCGGCCGCTCTTCGGCAAGCGCATCCTGGTAACGAGACCCCGTGCGCAGGCCGCCGCTTTCGTCGATCGACTCGCCGATCTCGGTGCCGAGCCGATCGAGGCGCCGATGATCCGCATTGCGCCGCCGGAAGACGAAGGGCCCCTCGAGGCGGCGTGCGCGGCGGCGGGCTCGTTCGATTGGATCGTATTCACGTCGGTCAATGGGGTCGACGCGTTCATGAAGCGGCTGGTGGGCGGCCCGCGGGACATCCGAGCGCTCGGATCGAGCCGCCTCTGCGCCATCGGACCGGCCACGGCGGCAGGCCTGCGGCGCTACGGCCTCGAGGTCGATCTGATGCCGGCCGAGCATCGGGCCGAGGGGGTCGCCGCCGCACTTCGGCGCAACCACGACGTTGCCGGGGCTCGTATCCTCCTGCCGCGCGCGGACATCGCGCGGGCCGCGTTGCCGGACGAGCTCCGCCGCGCCGGCGCCGCGGTGAGCGACGTCGCGGCCTACCGGACCGTGCCCATCACCGACGCCGAGGGAATCGACGTCTCCCGCATGTTGCGCGAGCGCCGGATCGACGTCGTCACGTTCACGAGCGCGTCGACGGTGCACAATCTCGTCACCCGAGTCGGGCCCGAGTCCGCGGCGGCCCTCCTTGCGGACGTTGTCGTGGCCTCCATCGGTCCGGTCACCGCCGACGCCGCACGACGGGCCGGAATCGCCACGGCCATCGTGCCGTCGACCTACACGGTGCCCGCGCTGGCGGAGGCGATCGCCACGCACTTCGACTCCCGGACGCCCTGATCCGGAGTCGTCGCATCCAGGCGGCGGTACGGTCCGTGCAGGGCGACCGAATCGCACCGCGACTGCAACAACCGCGACCGCCGGAGGGCGGAGCGGGGAAGAAGGCTGAGGACGGAAAGTGCATTGGTATCCACGCTACCTCTCGATCGGCGCCCGCCGCGCCAGGGCCCTGCCGGAGATGCTTCGGCTTCGCGAGCGCGGCGTTCACGTGCAGCCGATCGAGACCACGGGACAGACCGTCGCCCGTCGCTTCTGGGGCCGGCGCTGGTTCGATCACCTGGATTCGTTCGCCGGCCGCGAGGATCGGCTGGCGCTGGGCCGCGCCCTCGTGCGGCGCGGCGCCGTGTGTCACCTCGAGATTCGGCCCGGCGTCGTCGAGGCAATGGTTGCCGGCTCTGCGCTGTACCGCGTCGTCGTTCGCATGCGGACGACCGAGCCGACCGCCTGGCAGGCCGTCGTGCGGGCGTGCGCGGGCCGGGTCGGTTCCATTCCGGACCTGCTGCGGGGTGCGCTGCCGAACGGCGCCATCGAGGCGGTTACCGATCCCGACCGCGGCCTCCTGCCGAGGCGAGAAGAGATCGACCCCCATTGTGGCTGCGCCGACGGCACCGCCCTGTGCCGGCACGCGGCGGCGGCCCTCTACGGTGTCGGCCTCCGTCTCGACGCCGCGCCGGAGCTCCTGTTCCGGCTGCGCGGCGTGGACGAGACCGATCTGATCGCAGCCGGTCCGGCGCCGGCCGGCGCGCCCCCGGCCGGGGCCGCGGCAGGCCGCCCCCCCGCCGATCCGGTTCCCGCGGACCTAGCCCCCGCGGATCCGGTTCCCGCGGACCCGGTCCCGGCAGATCCGGTTCCCGCGAATCCGGCTTCCGAGGACTCGGCGCCGCCGGGCTCGGCGCCGCCGGACTCGGCCGCAGCACGTCCCGATCATGGCCCTGCGGTGAATCGGGACGAGGCGGGATTTCGCCCCACCGGAGACCTGATCCGCCAGCTTCGGCGCACCAGCGGCTTCTCGGTGGCCGAGTTCGCCGAGCTCCTGCGAGTCTCCGCGGCAACCGTGCGCCGCTGGGAGGCGGTATCGGGAGCGCTAACCCTGCGGTCCGGCCCCCGGGACGCCCTGCAGACGCTGCATGACGAGATCGAGGGAGTCGGAACCTGTTAACCCACCATTCGTCGCCTGACGGCTCTGCCTGGTGCCCAGCCATGCCTACAAGAGTCCGCGCCGTTCTGCAGCGCAGACTCCCGTCTCACGGCTCGGCTACGGCGACCGGGACGTCCGCGAACGAGATGCGCATGCCGTCGCTTGCGCGTGCGCGCAGGACGTAGGTGCCGGGGCGCCGGAACGTGACCGTGGTCTCGAACGTCGCCGACGTCCAACCGTCCCCGGCGGTCGCGGTCGAGACGGAGCTCCGCGGGCCGGCGGCGGGATAGCGGCGCGCCTGGGTACCGGCCGGTTCCGCCTCGTCCTCCGACACCGAACGCTGGTAGTCCGGGGGCGAGATCGTGGCCCCGGCGGGGCCCCGGTAGACGACCCAGTGCACCGAGAGGCCGTTCCGTGGCGGGCGCGGCCGGACGTACCACGGAATGTTGTCCGGAACCTCCGGCGCGCCGTCGGGCGGCGTCAGCGCGGGCACCCCGGGACGCGAGGCGCGGCGGGACGGTGGACGGGGCGCGAGCGGGCTGGGGAGCGGATCGTCCTCGAGGACCGCGGTCAGGGTGAGCGGCTCGCCGACGGCCAGCGCGGCGTGCGAAGCGGCGACCGCGACCCGCGGCGGGCGGTTGGCGTGCCACTCCTCCTTCGGCCGGCCGAACCCGAGCCCGGTGTTGCGGATGATGGTGTCCTCGTCGATCTCCCATTCCGGCTGCAGCCAGCCGACCGCCTGCTGCTCGCTGCCGTTGTGGCGCACCGTCCAGACGAGCCCGTCCTCGAACGACCTCCCCATGTCGCCGGGCACGTCCACCGCGAACTCGAAGCGGTGCGTACGGGGATGGAAGTACGCCGGCTGTCCCCGGTCCGGGTCGCCCGGGGCGAAGAAGTTGTCCGGGCCGACCGGCGCGCTCGGCCGCTCCCGGTAGTTCCGGTTGAGGTAGCCGAAGTGCAGCGTGATGCCGCCGTCCGGGCGCCGCTGCCACCCCTCGTAGATCGGCTGGACGTCCTGCCCGGTGTCGAAGCGTTGCTGCGGCTGCGCCGCGACCGGGACGTCGCGCCGATCCACCTGGGCCTCGGCGGGCCGGCCGCCCAGCGTGGCGACGACCAGCGCCGCGGCGGCCGCCGCCCAGCGGATTCGCGTTCGCCGCGCCGTCCCCCTCACGCCGGCACCCCTCAGTTGGTTCCGCCACGCGCCTCGCGCCTCGCGGCGAGCTCCGCGGCGTACTCTTCGTCCGTCAGGTCGTGCCAACTGATCCACCCGAACGCCATCTCGTCGATCGTCCGGTTTCCGCTCCCCGTCCAGTTCCGGGGGTCGTGGTTGCCGCGGTTGGCGGCCGTGTTGTCGTGGTAGCTGATCACGTGCAGCGTGGTGCCGGCCGGGTATATCGGCTGTGCGTCGTCCGCGTAGTTGTAGACGATGTGCCAATTGAAGTCGAAGTTGGCGCAGCTCACCATCTCGGTGCTGGCGTCGGGATAGATCAGCTCCAGGCACTGCCGGGTGCCCAGGAAGTGCATGTGCGGCTGGAAGGCCGTCAGCTTCCCGGGCAGGTACATCTTCTGGTAGCCGTCGTGGCGCGTGATCTGGCCCGCCGGGATGTCGAGCTCGCCGGCGAGTCCGAGCTGGCGGGACCAGAGGACGTGCTCCGGCTCCTCCCCCCGCGGGTGGAACTTGAGGCCCAGCTCGGTCCGGTCGACCACCTCCTCGCCCACCGAGTGGTAGTGGAAGCTGAAGCGGACCTGCGCGTCGGCCGGGAAGAGCTTCCCCGTCCCCTCCGGATACGTGTCGGCGTTCTTGCCCACCGCATACTCGTTCAGGAAGAAGTCGTTCGAGGCGTCGTCCGGCGCCGGATCGGGGTCCGTGACCGCGTAGGTCAGGGCGTGGTGCACCACGCGGAGGTCGCCGGCGCGGGTCTGGATTGCCTGGATGTAGCGGTCGTCGGTCACGCCCGAGGGCACGATGTAGTCGCCCCACCAGTCCCCCGCCTCGGCCGGCACGGTATGCGGCGGCGACGTGACGACGACGTCCGGCTCGATCGTCCAGGCGCCGAAGTCCTGGAACGAGGCCGGCGGCGGCAGATCGGCCGGGTTCCCGCGCGGCGCGCCGGCGTCCACCCAGCGGACGATGGTGTCGACCTCGGCGTCGGTCAGCGAGCGATCGTCCTTGAAGCGCTGCACGCCCACCTTGCGGTCGATGTGCCAGGGCGGCATCTCGCGGGCGACCACCTTGTTGCGGATCGAGCGAGCCCAGGGGCGGGTTTCCTCGTAGGTCATGAGGGACATCGGCGCCATGTTGTTCGGCCGGTGGCACACCTGGCACGACCGCTGCAGTATCGGCGCCACGTCCCTCGTGAAGACGACCTCCGCCACCTGCGCCGACCCGGCGCCGAGCGCCGCCCCGGCAGACCCGAGGACCAGCAGCACGGCCGCCCCCGCACCCATCTTTGCGCGCATCACTCGAAATCCTCCCGCAAGATCGAAGACTGTTTCGTGGACTCTATCAGGAGTCGCCATCCTCGCGGATCGCGCCGCGGGCGGCCAGCACGTCGTCCACGAGGTGGCGGACGTTCTGCTCGTCGATGAACGGCGACAGAATGAAGCTCTTCAGGCCGACCATCGGCTCGCCGTAGTCGGTCTCCCGGTAGCAGTCGGTCATCGAGACGTGCACGCCCTTTCCCTGCATAGCCCGATCATAGAGATGGCGGAAGAGCCGGCGGTTGTACTCGTTGTGCCGGAGGAGCTCCTCGCGGGCGGCGGGATCGGTGCGCTCGCGTTCCTTGATGCTCCAGGTGTCGACGCCGTCCGGGTAGACCCGGAACACGGTCACCGTCCCGACACCGTCGTCGTTGAGCACGACCGTCGACTGGTGCCCCTCGAGGTGCTCGCGCAGCGATTCGGCCTTCTCCACGAGGTGTCCGAGCACCACTTGCAGCCCGACCCGCCCCAGGAGCAGCAGGCTGCCGTAGGCGGCGAGCACCCCCCCGCCGCTCCGCGAGGTCTCCAGCGTGTAGACGCCCGGGTGTCGCTCCCCGCTCTGGAACAGGTACGGCATCTCGTCCCGGCCGCGGACGAGCAACTCGAGATCGGAGCGTTCGCGGACGAGGAACAGGCTCGACACGTAGGGCGCGAAGCCGGTCTTGTGAAAGTCGATCCCGATCGAGTCCGCCCGGTGCAGGCCGGCGATGCGCCGGCGCGCCGACGCCAGCGCGCGCACGGTGCGCGGGCGGAAGCCGAGCGGATTGGTCTCGAAGTCGTAGTCGTTGAACACGGACCACGCCCATCCGATGACCGCGTCGGCGTGGACGTGCGGGCGGTAGTCGAGCTGGTGCTCCTCGACCAGCCGGTCGCGGAGGTCCACCACCGCGTCGAGGTCGTCGACGCCGAAGGCGTCGGTCGTGCCCATCGTCGCCACGAGTCCCACGATGCGCCGGCCCTCCTCGATCACGGCGCGCGCCGTGGCCTCGAGCCGATCGATGCGGATGTCGTTCTGCAGGTGCGTCGGCACCTGCACGACGTTCTGCTCGCCGAGACCCAGCCAGCCGGCCACGTTCAGGCGGCAGTAGTGGCTCTGCGCCGAGGCCAGGATGGCCCCGCCTCCTCGCAGGCCGGTGTCCATCGCGTCCGGGAACGCCTTCTCGATACCCAGCTTGGCACCGTAGAGCGTCGTGCCCGTGCCGCCGAACGTGAACACGCCGGCCGACCGCGCGGGGTCGTAGCCGACGAGGCGCGCCGTCATCGCCGAGACCGCGGCCTCCTTCAGCGCCACCCCGTACGACGTGTCGTCGGAGACGAGGTTCGGGTTGTAGATGGCCGGCAGCAGCGAGCCGATGATGCTGGGAATGGACGACGGCGGGACGACGTTGATCTGCGTCCGCGGATGCCCCCAGATCGGCATCCCCTCGAGCGCGCCGACCAGCAGACCCGCGACCTCCTCCACGGTCCGCCCCTCCTCGGGCAGCGTCGTCCGTTCCGCGGCCGCGTAGTCGATCGCCTGCGGCTGCCCCAGCAGCGGGACCTCCGACTTCATGTCGTCGACCTGATCGAGGGCCCGCAGGATGGAGAAGACGAAGTACGCGTCGTGCATCCGGTCCGAGACGGGGACCGGGAAGGCCTCCCGGATCCGGGCGAGGCGGGCGTAGTACGGGGGCTCGTTCACGCAGGCGTCCGGGCCGGCGGCGGGTTTCGCAGGTCGCCGGGCGGCCTGTTTCGATTCTACTCCCGCGTCGCGCCGCATCGCGCTGCCGCCCCTCCCGCACGGGTCCGCAGGTCGGGCCGCGCGGCGGAGGTGGCCGTGCGCCCGGGCCGGCCCAGACCGTAGACTGGAAGCGCGCCGGGATGGGGCCGCGTGGCCCGCGCCGCCCGGCGCTTGAGGGAGGCGATCGTGACGACGACAGCGACCGAGCATCGGGAGCCCCGCTTCGCGCCCGGGCGGGACCGTTCGGCACCCGGCCTGGACCTCACCCGGCGCCTTCGCCGCCTGCGCCGGTCGCCGGCCATCCGCGGCCTCGTCCGCGAGACGCGCGTCTCCGTCGATTCGCTCGTCCTGCCCCTGTTCGTGCAGGCCGGCGAGGGGGTGCGGCGCGAGGTGCCGTCGATGCCCGGCGTCTGCCAGCTCTCGGTCGACGAGGCGGTCGACGAGGCGACGGCGGCGCGCGACGACGGCGTGGGCGCGGTCCTGCTCTTCGGGCTGCCCGAGGCGAAGGACGCCGAGGGCAGCGCGGCGGCCGATCCGCAGGCGCCCGTGCAGCGCGCGATCCGGGCGCTGAAGCGGGCGACGCCCGACGTCCTGGTGATCACCGACGTATGCCTCTGCGAGTACACCTCCCACGGCCACTGCGGCATCGTCGCGGGCGACGAGATCGTGAACGACGCGACGGTGGAGCACCTGGCGCGGGCCGCGCTGTCGCACGCGGAGGCCGGAGCGGACGTCGTCGCGCCGTCGGACATGATGGACGGGCGCGTCGGCGCCATCCGCGAAGCGCTCGACGAGGGCGGGTTCGAGGACGTCGCCATCATGGCGTACGCCGCGAAGTACTGCTCCGCCTACTACGGCCCGTTCCGGGACGCGGCCGCTTCGACGCCGGCGTTCGGCGACCGCCGGACCCACCAGATGGACCCGGCCAACGTGGAGGAGGCGCTGCGCGAGGTGGCGCTCGACATCGAGGAAGGTGCCGACGTCGTGATGGTCAAGCCGGCCCTGCACTACCTCGACGTGATCTCGCGGGTGAAGCAGGAGTTCGGCTACCCGACCGCGGCCTACCACGTCAGCGGGGAGTACGCAATGCTCAAGGCGGCGGCCCGGAACGGCTGGATCGACGAGGAGCGGGCGATGATGGAGGCGCTGACGGCGATCGCGCGCGCCGGCGCCGACATCCTGATTACTTACTACGCCCGCGACGCGGCGCGAGTCCTCGCACGCTGAGCACAGCTCCGGGCGGGGCCCTGCCGTCAGTCGATGGTGATCGGGTCGCCGTCTGCGGCGGGGTCGAGGGCGAGTGCCTCGGAGCCGGCCGGAAAGTCGTTCTCGCGCAGCATGTAGGCCAGGATGGCGTTCATCGCCTCCGGGCTCGTGCTCCCGGGGTTGTCCTGGGGCATCGTCGCCAGGCTGAAGTCGAACAGCGACCAGAGCGTCTGGCCCGACCAGCCGCCGAGGAACGTGTCGCCGACGAGGCCCGGGGCCATCTCGCCGCCCCGAAGGTTGGTCGAGTGGCAGGTCGCGCAGTGCTGGATGTACTCCCGGCGCCCGCGGCCCGCCTGTTCCGCCGAATAGACGCCGTCCGACACCGACCGGCCCTCCTGCCGTTCTCCGGCCAGCGCCCCCGCCACCGGCAGGAACAACGCAGCGGCGGCCGCCGCCGAGGCGACACGCCCTCCCACCGACCGCCGCCCACCACCCGCGTCTCGCTTCGACCTGACCATGGAAACTCGTACCTCCTCCGCACCGGCTTCGAGGCGGCTTTCGCTACGCCCCCGACATCGACGCACGCGCTCGTTTCGGGACCCGGCCATCATACCTTCTCGAGCAGGAGGTCGAAGTCGCGGCCCGCCGTCAGCGATGCCGCCAGCGCGTCGATGCCCTTCATCCAGCGCCGGTAGCGGTAGTACAGAGTCCAGCCGCGCAAGCGGCGGTGGCGCAGCGCAGTCTCCCGATCGAGGACTTCCGCCAGCGCCCGGTAGGCATCGTCCCCCGCAACGCCGCCGCCCCCCGCTGCCTCCCGAACCGTCGCCGCGAGCTCGCGCCGCGTCATCAGCGGCGGACGCGCGCGTCCGCCCGGCAGATAGCCGAGCGCGCGCAGTCCGCGGCGGGCGCCGATCGCCCGCAGCCGGACGCACCGGAACCCTGCGCCGGCGGCGAGGCGCAGCAACTGCGGCTTGGTGAAGAACGACAGATGGCCCTGGTCGAGCACGGGCAGGGCATCGGCCCCGGGGCCGGACGCCGCGGCGAGCGGACGCACGTCCGCCTCGCCGTTGGGCGTGATCAGCCACAGCCGCGCGCCCGGACGCATCACGCGCCGGGTCTCCTCGAGGTGGCGGCGCGGGTGGCCGACGTGCTCGAGCAGGTCCTTCTGGACGACGAAGTCGAAGCGGCCCGCGGGCAGGCACATCTCCTCCAGCGTCCCCTGACGCACCGTCAGACCGAACCGCTCGCGCGCGTAGCGCGCGCCGAACGGCGACAGCTCGACGCCCTCGACCTCCCAATCGGTCGCGCGGGCCAGCGCGTCGAGGAGAAAACCGAGCCCGCTGCCCACCTCCAGCAGCCGGCCGCGCCGTCCCATGCGCCGCAGCGTGCGGGCGAGGAAGTACGCCTCCCGCTCGTAGCGCTGCCGCTGCGCGGCGTACTCCCGGAAGCCGGACGGAGCGTCGGGGTCGAAGTAGTCCTCACCGTAGAGCACGGCCAGGTCGGCGGGGCGCGGCCGGGGGCGGACCTGCCGGAACCCGCAGCCGGCACAGCGGTGGATCCATACCGGGCCGAGCCCGACCAGGCCGACCTCGATGCGAGGGGTCATCCGATCCCGCGCGCCGCAGACGTCGCAAGGCTCCTGCATGGCCGCAGTTCCGGCGCGCATTATCGCAGGCGGCCCGGGTCACGACCCCGGCGGCCCGTGGTATGGTGCAGCGGCCAACCGATGGCGTCACCCTCCCGGAGTTCCGCCCGTCTCTTCACGCGCGCCTGCCAGGTGCTACCCGGCGGCGTCGACAGTCCCGTCCGCGCGTTCGGGGCGGTCGGCGGCAAGCCGCCGTTCATCGACCGCGCACGGGGCGCGCGGCTGTACGACGTGGACGGCCGGAGCTACATCGACTACGTCATGTCGTGGGGCCCGCTGATTCACGGACATGCGCCGCGGGAGCTCGGCACCGCGCTGGCGCGGGCCGCCCGGCGCGGCACGAGCTTCGGCGCGCCGACCGCCCTGGAGGTCGAGCTCGGCGCCCTCGTCCGCCGGCTGGTGCCGTCGATCGAGCGGGTCCGGTTCGTGAACTCGGGCACCGAGGCGACGATGAGCGCCGTGCGGCTGGCGCGGGCCGCAACGGGGCGGGAGCGGATCGTCAAGTTCGCCGGCTGCTACCACGGCCACGGCGACGCGTTCCTGGTGCAGGCCGGCTCGGGGGCAACCACCCTCGGGGTCCCGACCAGCCCCGGCGTCCCCAAGGGAACGGCGGCGGACACCCTGATCGCGCGCTACAACGACCCCGCATCGGTCCCGAAGCTCCTCCGCGCCCACCGCGGGCGAGTCGCGGCGGTCATCGTCGAGCCGGTCGCCGGCAACATGGGCGTCGTCCCGCCCGCCGAGGGCTTCCTGCCGGGGCTGCGGGCGGCGTGCGACGAGCACGGAGCGCTGCTGATCTTCGACGAGGTCATCTCCGGCTTCCGCACGGCGAAGGGGGGCGCCCAGGCCGCATACGGGGTGCGGCCCGATCTGACGTGCCTCGGCAAGATCATCGGCGGCGGACTCCCGGTCGGGGCGTACGGCGGGCGGGCCGAGCTGATGGACCGGCTGGCGCCCACGGGGCCCGTCTACCAGGCGGGGACGCTCTCCGGCAACCCGCTGGCGATGACGGCGGGCATCTGGGCGCTGTCGAACCTCACGGCGCCGCTCTACCGCCGGCTCGCCGCGCTCGGCGCGCGCCTCGCGGACGGCCTGCGCGAGGCGGCCGGCGCGGCCGGCGTGCCGCTGACCGTCAACGTCGCCGGCTCGGTCCTCACGCCGTTCTTCCATGCGGGACCGGTAACCGACTACGCGTCTGCGACGGCCGCGGACACGGCCGCGTACGCGGCGTTCTTCCACGGCCTCCTCGACCGCGGCATTTATCCGCCCCCATCACAGTTCGAGGGATGGTTCCTGTCCGCCGCGCACACCGAGCGCGACGTCGACCGGACGGTCCGCGCCGCCGGCGCGGCGCTTCGCGAGCTCGCGCTCCCTGACGGGCGCGCCGGGAGTCTGCGCGGGCGCGAACGCCCGCATCGCCCATCCCGCGGCGCAGACTCGTAGCCTCATGCAGGTGACGCGCAGGCACCGCACGACGGGCGTCCCGGTCGGGGGACTCGAGATCGGCGGCGGCGCCCCCGTGGCGGTGCAGTCGATGACGCTCACCGACACCGCCGACGCGGAGGGGACCGCCGCGCAGTGCATCGAGCTCGCGGAGGCCGGGTCGGAGCTGGTCCGCGTCACCGTCAACCAGGACGACGCGGCGCGCGCGGTGCCCGAGATCAAGCGCCGCATGCTCGACGCCGGCTGCGCGGCGCCGCTCATCGGGGACTTCCACTACAACGGCCACCTGCTGCTCACCCGCCACCCCGCCTGCGCCGCGGCGCTCGACAAGTACCGCATCAACCCCGGCAACGTCGGGACGGGCCGGCGCCGGGACGAGCAGTTCCAGACCATCTGCCGGGTCGCCGCCGACCACGGCAAGCCGGTCCGCATCGGCGTCAACGGCGGCTCCCTGAACCAGGAGCTCGTCATGGCCCGCATGCAGGCCAACACGGACCGGGACCTGGGCCTGACGTCGGAGGAGATCATCAACGAGTGCATGGTCATCTCGGCCGTCGAGTCGACCGCGCTCGCCCTCGAGAGCGGCCTCGGGGAGCACCAGATCATCATCTCCACGAAGGTGTCGCGGCCGGGGGATCTCGTCGCGGTCTACCGCGCGCTCGCCCGCCAGACGACGCAGCCTCTCCACCTCGGGCTCACCGAGGCGGGCATGGGCGTCAAGGGGCTCGTCTGGTCGGCCTCCGCGATGGGCATCCTGCTGCACGACGGGATCGGCGACACCGTCCGCGTCTCGCTGACCCCGCCGCCCAACGGGGACCGCCGCGAGGAGGTCTACGCCGCGTGCGAGCTGCTGCAGGCGCTCGGGCTGCGATCGTTCGCGCCGAGCGTGACCGCGTGTCCCGGCTGCGGGCGGACCACGAGCAGCACCTTCCAGGAGCTCGCCGAGCGGATCCAGGGCTACGTGCGCGGCATGATGCCGCAGTGGAAGACGGCCTACGACGGCGTCGAGGAGATGACCGTCGCCGTCATGGGCTGCGTGGTGAACGGCCCGGGGGAGTCGAAGGCGGCGAACATCGGCATCAGCCTGCCCGGCACCGGCGAGGAGCCGACCTGCCCGGTCTACATCGACGGGCGGCACGCGACCACCCTGCGCGGCTCGTACGACGAGCTCTCCGAGGCGTTCCGCCGCCTCATCGACGATTACGTCGAGGCGCAGTACGCGCGGAAGCCGGCCCCGCAGTGAGCGCCGCGGCCGTCACGCCGATCCGCAGGCCATGACCGTGACGCGCGGCCGGCCGGGGCCCGCCCGAGCCGACGCCCCCATTCGCCTGATCGGCATCGACATCGACGGCACCCTCCTCGACGGTCGCAGCCGGCTGCCCGCGCGCAACCGGCGCGCGGTCCGGGCCGCCGTCGACCGCGGCATCCACGTCGTGCTGGTCACCGGGAGGGCCTACCACCACGCCATGCCGATCGCCCGCGAGCTGCACGGCCTCCCCGCCCCCAAGGCGCTGCCCCGCCCTGTGGACCGTTCCGACCCGGACCGCACGGCCGGAGCAGGAGACCGCACCCCGGCCGCCGACGGGGCGCTGATCGTCAGCAACGGGGCGCTGACCAAGGGGACGGACGGCGCCACCCTCGCGCGCCGTCTCCTGCCGCGCGCCACCGCCCGGGCCATCGTGGCGGCGCTGCGCCCACGGCACCCGGGCGTCGCCATAATCTTCGACCGGCCGGACGCACGCCAGTACGTCTACGAGGGAATCGACTGGAACACTCCGAACCGGGCGTGGTACTACGAGCGAAACCGCGCCTACATGACGCGGGCGGAACGCATCGAGACCGCGTTGACCGACGACCCGGTCCAGGTCGGGTTCACCGGCAGCGTCGCCCGGATGCGGACCCTGCACGACGCCGTGGCCGGCCTGCCGGAGGCGGGGCGGATCACGCCGATGCTGACCGAGTACGCCGCGCGCGACTTCTCGCTCCTGGACATCATCGCCGGCGGCTGCTCCAAGGGCGCGGCGCTCGCGGACTGGGCCCGCCGCCTGGGCTTCGACCCGGCGGAGGTGATGGCGGTCGGCGACAATCTCAACGACCTGGAGATGCTGGAGTTCGCGGGCCGGCCGGTGGTCATGGGGAACGCCGTGGCCGAGCTCAAGGCGCGCGGCTGGCCGGTGACGGCGACCCACGACGCCTGCGGGCTCGCGGACGCCGTCGAGGCGGCGGTCGGGCAGCGCTAGGCGCTCGGGCAGGGCGGGAACCGGGCCGCTTGCGGGCGGCGGGAGTGGCAGCGGACATCATGGCCAAGGAGCGCAAGGGACTCGTCGTCGTCAACACCGGGAACGGCAAGGGGAAGACGACCGCAGCCCTCGGCGTGCTGTTCCGGGCGTGGGGCCGCGGCATGCGGGTGCGGGTCTTCCAGTTCCTCAAGCACACGGGTTCGCGGTTCGGAGAGAGCCGCGCGGCCGAGAAGCTCGAGATTCCCTGGTCGGCCCTCGGGGACGGCTTCACGTGGCTGTCGAAGGACATGGACCGGACCCGGGCGCTGGCGCGCGAGCAGTGGGACCACTGCCGGGAGGCCATCCTGGCGGACGAGCACGACGTGATCGTCCTCGACGAGTTCACCTATCCGTTGCACTACGGCTGGATCCCGGTGGAGGAAGTCCTCGAGACCCTGCGCGCGAAGCCGCACATGCTGCACGTGATCATCACCGGGCGCAACGCACCGGAGGCGCTGGTGGAGTTCGCCGACCTCGTGACGGAGATGCGCGAGGTGAAGCACCCGTTCCAGAAGGGGATCAAGGCGCAGCCCGGCCTGGAGTACTGACCCGCGGCGACGCCCGGCCGCGGAGCCCCGCGTCCGCGAGCAGCGCGTCGACGTCGAGCGCGGCCTCGAGGCCGTCGGCCAGGTCGTCGATGGCGCGGTCGAGCGCCGCCTCCCAGGCGAGGCTCGATGACGAACCGGCGCGCACGCGCTCGAGCCAGCACGCGCGGAACCCGTCCTCGTGGAACAACCCGTGCACGTACGTCCCCTCTACCCGCCCGTCGACGCTGACGGCGCCGTCGGGGCCTCGCTCCAGGTGTGCGAAGGGGCGTGCGGCGGCGTCCGGACCGGCGGTCCGGCCGGTGTGGATCTCGTAGCCGGAGAGCACCACCCCGCTGCGGGCACAGGTCCCGGCGACCGGACGGACCGCCTTCTCCGGCTCCATCTCGGTCCCGACGTCCAGCAGCCCGAGGCCGGGCGCGTCGCCGGTGGAGCCGTCGGCCCCCGCGACGTCGCGCACGCGGCGGCCGAGCATCTGGTAGCCGCCGCACAGGCCCAGGACCCGGCCGCCCGCGCGCGCGTGCGCCAGGATGTCGTGGTCCCAACCGTGGGCCCGGATGCAGGCCAGGTCGTCGAGCGTCGATTTCGTGCCCGGCAGCACCACCACGTCCGCGTCACGCGGCAAGGGGTGGGCGAGGGAGGCCATCACGAGGTCGACGGCCGGCTCCATCCGCAAGGGATCGAAGTCGTCGGCGTTCGCGATGCGCGGCAGCAGCGGCACCACGACCTTCACGCGGCCGCGGTCGGAGCGGCTGAGCGCGCCGTGCCCGAAATGCTCGGCTCGCTCGGCTAGCTCGGCTCGCTCGGCTTTCTTGGCTTCCCCATCAAGGCCCACCGAGTCCTCCGCAGGCAGCCGCCGCGCCGCGTGGAGCCACGGCACGACGCCGCGGCAGGGCCAGCCCGTGCGCCGCTCGATCTCGCGCACGCCGTCGGCGAAGCGGGTGCGGTCGCCCCGGAAGCGGTTGATCGCGAAGCTCGTGACGAGCGCCGCGTCGGCCGGGTCGAGCACGACGCGCGTGCCGACGAGAGCGGCGATGGCGCCGCCCCGATCGATGTCCGCGAGCAGGCAGACCGGCGCGTCGACCCGGCGCGCGAAGCCCATGTTGGCGATGTCGTTCCGGCGCAGATTGGTCTCGGCGGGGCTGCCGGCGCCCTCGACCACGACCAGATCGG
>JAGWAJ010000123.1 GCA_021296475.1 Acidobacteriota bacterium | reverse complement strand
ATGTAGTGGCCGTTGAGGCTCTGCAGCTTCTCCATGTCGAAGCGCGCCGCGCCGCGGTTTACCGCATCGAGGTCGAACCAGGAGACGGCCTGGTCGGTGTCGATGATCTCGTCGTCGCCGTGGCTCCAGCCGAGCCTGAGCAGCGCATTGCGCATGGCGGCGGGCAGAATGCCCAGCTCCGCATAGGCGCCGACGGCGACCGCGCCGTGCCGCTTGGAGAGCTTGGCGCCGTCGGGGCCGTGGATCAGCGGAATATGCGCGTAGGCCGGCGGCTCCCACCCGAGGGCGAGGAAAAGCTGGGTCTGGCGAAAGGCGTTGGTGAGGTGGTCGTCGCCCCGGATGGCATGAGTGATCCCCATGTCATGGTCGTCCACCACCACCGAGAGCATGTAGGTCGGCGTGCCGTCGGCGCGCAGCAGTACCATGTCGTCGAGAGCCATGTTATCTATTGTGATATCTCGTTGTACTAAATCTGATATCAGTGTTTCCCCTTCCTGCGGTGCCCGAAAGCGGATCACGGGGTCGATGCCGGGCGGCGCCTCCGCCGGGTCGCGGTCCCGCCAGCGCCCGTCGTAGAGCGCGGTCCGGCCCTGGGCGCGGGCCTCGGCGCGCATGGCCTCCAGCTCCTCCGGCGTGCAGTAGCAGCGGTAGGCGCCGCCGGCCGCGAGCAAATCCTGCGCGACGGCGGCATGGCGCTGCCTGCGCTCGGACTGGCGCACGATCTCGCCGTCCCAATCGAGGCCGAGCCAGGTGAGGCGATGGCTTCGGGGGTCGAGCGCTTGCGGTCGGTGTCCTCCAGCCGCAGCCGGAAGGTGCCGCCGTGATGGCGCGCGCAGAGCCAGTTGAAGAGGGCGGTGCGGGCGCCGCCGAGGTGCAACATGCCCGTCGGCGACGGCGCAAAGCGCGTGACGACGCTCATGTGCGTTCTCTCCCCCGGCAGACGACCCGGCTGCTGGCCACGGGTCGGAACGGTCGAGCGTTTACCATATCGTCCGGCGACAGGCGACCGGCCGACCAAGCGCCGCATGGCTGCGGGATGTCGCCCACGTGTTGAGGCGCGCGGCGCACCTGCGCATTCATCTCGACGCGGCTTGGGCCGCCGAGCGCCGCCGCGTGTTCTTGTGGGTGCCGGTTCTCTTCGGCGCGGGCAGCGGCCTCTATCTCACGCTGCCGGCGGAGCCGGCCGGCTGGATCGCGCCGGTGGCCGCCGCCCTCTTCGCGCTCGTAGCGTTGTTGCTGCGCCGGCACACCGCACCAACCCTCGGGCTCGCGGCCCTGGCGTTGCTCGCGGCCGGCTTCGCCTGCGCCGACTGGCGCTCCAACCGGGTCAGCGCGCCGGTGCTTACCGCCCCCATCGGCCCGGTCGACGTGTCCGGGCGCGTGGTCTGGGTCGGCGCCGGCGACGGTCCGCAGCGTTACCTCCTCGATCGCGTGGTGATCGAAGGGCTGGCCGAAGGGGAGACCCCCGCGAAAGTGCGGCTCAGCGTGCGGCGCGCTGGCCCCGGCGATATGGCCTCCCCGGGATCGTGGCTGAGCGCTCTGGCCTCGCTGAGGCCGCCGCCGACACCGGCGGAGCCAGGCGCGTGGGACTTTGCACGGCAGGCATGGTTCCAGCGGATCGGCGCGGTCGGCTTCGTCTACGGCGCGCCGTCGCCCATGGCCGCGCCCAAGGGAGAAAGCGGTGGCCTGCTCCCGCTGCTATCGGGAGTTCGCCATTGGGTCTCAGCGCGAATCCTCGCGCAGGCGTCTCCCTCGGCCGGCCCGTTTGCGGCTGCGCTGCTGACCGGCGACCGCAGCGCCATCGAAAACACCGCGCTCAAGGCGATGCGGGATTCCGGCCTCGCGCACCTGCTGGCGATCTCGGGGCTCCACGTCGGCCTGATCGCCGGATTCATCTTCTTCGCCACGCGCGGCCTGCTGGCGCTGATCGAGCCGGTGGCCCTCAGAGCGCCGATCAAGAAGTGGGCGGCGGCCTGCGCCCTGCTGGGAGCCGTGGCGTATCTGCTGCTCTCCGGCATGAGCGTGCCGACCCAGCGGGCGTTCGTCATGGTGGGCGTCGTGCTGATCGCGATCATGCTGGACCGGGCGAGCCTTTCCATGCGGCTGATCGCCTGGGCAGCGCTGCTGGTGCTTGCGATCGCACCCGAGAGCATGCTTGGGCCGAGCTTCCAGATGTCCTTCGCCGCAGCGACCGCCCTGATCGCGACCTACGAAGCGGCGCGGGGCCTCTTCGCCCGAATGGCGGCACGTGGTGGCCTCGTGCTCCGTCCCGTGGTTTACGCGGCCGGCGTCACGCTCACCTCCCTGGTGGCCGGCATCGCCACCGGCCCGTTCGCGGTCTACCACTTCAACCGCATTGCAGATTACGGCCTCCTCGCCAATCTCGGCGCGGTGCCGATCACCGGCTTCTGGATCATGCCCTGGGGGCTGGTCGCGCTCATCCTGATGCCGTTCGGGCTGGAGGGGATCGCCCTCGCACCGATGGGCTGGGGTATCGACGCAGTTGTCTGGATCGCCCGGCAGGTCGCGGCACAGCCGGGCGCGGTCACGCTGGTTCCGGCGATGCCAGCAGCGGCGCTGCTCGCGATGGTGGTCGGGGGTCTGTGGCTCTGCCTCTGGCGCAGCCGCTGGCGCTTTCTCGGGATCGCGGTGATCGGCAGTGGGATACTGCTTGCCGGCCTGGAGCGGAGGCCGGACATCCTGGTCGACGGTGATGCAAAGGTGATGGCGACGCGCGGCGAGGACGGGCAATTCTGGATTTCCACCCGCCAGCGGGGGCGCTTCGTGAGCGACACCTGGCTGAGGCGGGACGGACAGGCGGAGGCGCCGACCTGGCCGCGTGACGGCCGAGGCGCGTTCGCCGCCGGGCTTCGATGCGATACGCTCGGCTGCATCCAGCGGCGCGGCGATCAAACGATCGCGTTCGTGCGCGACCCGCGCGCGTTCGAGGAGGACTGCAGCCGCGCCGACGTCGTCGTAAGCGCCGTCCCGGCCTGGGATCTTTGCGAAGGCCCCGAGACGGTGGTGGATCGGTTCGACCTCTGGCGGGGCGGCGGTCACGCCATTTGGTTGGAGCCGGAGGGCGCCCGTGTGGAAAGCGTGGCCGAGAGGCGCGGCGAACGGCCGTGGGTCGGCCGGCGGGCGCCGGATCGGTAACGGGCGATGGCTCAGTAGCTGCGGAGAATGCCCTTGAGCCGCCCCTGCACCTTGACTCGGCCGGGGCCGAAAATACGCGTCTCGTAGCGCGTGTTCGCGGGCTCCAACGCGATGGATTCGCCCTTGCGCCGCAACCGTTTAAGCGTCACCTCGCTGTCGTCCACCAGGGCCACGACGATGGTGCCGTTCTCGGCCGAATCGCAGCGCTCGATCACGGCGGTATCGCCCTCGAGAATCCCGGCCTCGACCATCGAATCGCCGTCGACTTCGAGCGCGTAATGCTCACCCGCCCCCAACATGCCGCCAGGGACGTCGATCTGGTTGGTTTCATCGCGCAAGGCCTCGATCGGCGTGCCGGCGGCGATGCGGCCGTAGAGGGGCAGTGCCACGCTGGCCCGGTCGTCCGACGGGCGCTCGGTCCCGCGCCCGGAGCGAAAATCGGCCTTGATCACGCTCGGCCGGAAGCGACGGCTCGGCTGCCGCTCCGGCACGTCTGCGACACGGGAGGGCGGTGGCCTCAACACTTCCAGTGCACGCGCCCGATGGGGCAATCGCCGCAGGAATTCGCGCTCCTCAAGCGCCTTTACGAGCCGGTGAATGCCGGACTTGGATTTGAGGTTGACAGCTTCCTTCATTTCCTCGAACGAGGGCGCGATTCCATGCCGTTCGAGATAGGAATCGATGAAAATCAGGAGTTCCTTTTGCTTCTTGGTCAGCATTGGCAGCTCCCAAATTTCGAACAAACAGGAAACTTATGCGGTATGTTCTAGTTTAGTTCACCCTCTATGTCAAGGGGGCAGGCCCTCGCGGTGACGTACGTGATTATGTGTCAGGCGGGAAAGGGGTACTCCCTGTGGTTATGCAAGAGCCACGAGCAGGAGCACCC
>JAGWAJ010000122.1:7350-7665 GCA_021296475.1 Acidobacteriota bacterium | reverse complement strand
CGTCGTGGTCCTTGACGCTCTCGAACAGCAGGGCCGAGCCGGCGTCGTGGCGCTTCATGAGCCCGGCCACCTCGAGGTCACCGTCCACGGTGCGCGACACCCGGGCCAGCAAGCCGGCCCGGTCGAGGCGCCCCAGCGCGGTCCGGAACCCGGTGTCGAGCGTGCCGATCCGGTCGGCACCGCCGCCGCGATCCGGCGGCGTCATGGACTGCCCTCCGAGCCGCCGGAACCGGTCCGGTGAGCCTCGGCCAGGCAGCGCTGCACCATGGAGCGGGCCCGATCCCAGTCGTAGTTGCGGTACAGGCGGCCCTGGAC
>JAGWAJ010000122.1:6397-6966 GCA_021296475.1 Acidobacteriota bacterium | reverse complement strand
GCGGACTGGCCCGACCATTCGCCCAGCTGCGACGCCAACCCGGCCAGGAACCTCATCTTCACCGCGTAGCGGATCTGGGCCTGGGTGTTCCCCAGCAGGTGCGCGGGGGTGCGGTTGAACTGGGCGAAGGTGATCTCGGGGTCGCGGTTCACGAACACGTGCTCGGCGGGCACGTCCACGTCGTCGAACACCACCAGCGCGTCGGTCTCGTCGTAGATCGCCGACAGCGGGTAGTCGCCCTCAGCGGTGACGTCCCGGCCGTAGGGCCGCCGGGGGTAGATCCGCAGCCGGGGATGGTTCACGGGGATCACCACTGACAGGCCGTAGTCGTCGGCGCCCGGCGGCAGCGGCTGGATGGAGCTGACGAACACGTAGTCCGACAGGATCGTTCCCGTCCCCAGCATCTGGGCGCCCCTGACCACCACCCCGTCGTCGCCGGAGCGGGCGATGGCGGCGTACAGATGGGGCTCGTACTGCTCGTGGGGACCCCTGGACCGGTCGATCTGGGGGTGGATGATGGTGTAGGTGACGTAGAGGTCCTCGTCGCGGGCCCGCTCGTAGAACCGCTG
>JAGWAJ010000122.1:0-6236 GCA_021296475.1 Acidobacteriota bacterium | reverse complement strand
CAGCCAGCTCAGGTTCACGGGCTCACCGCTGGTCGGTGACTCGTAGGTCATCACCTCCCGGTTGGCGGGATCGGCCGAGAAGTCGTAGAGCCGGGCCACGGAGCGCGCCGCGTCGGCGAAAGCGGGATGGGTAGCTACATCGTCGACGTGCTCGCCGTCGAGGATCACGTTGCGCCCGTCTCGAAGTGACTCGACGTAGCTGTCTCCCGTGCGCATCCATCCCTCCAACAGGACGCGAGAACCGCCCGTCAGAGTGACAACCTGCCCATGCTGTCAAACTGGGCCGGTGAGGATCACGTGAGGAGCGGTCTGGGCCGGCTGGCCGACACGCTGTGCAGATCACATGCACCCCCGGCAGCAGCGGCGACTCTGTTGCCTATTTTAAATAAGTGCTATACATTTATATAGTAGTTTTGTAGATATCCTAGGATTCGATATGATCCGGTCGATGGACGCCGAGACAAGGAGTCAGGTGAGATGGGCGAAGAGGGAAGCGAACTGCTCAACCCTGCCCACGGGTACGGTGCAGCCGTTCGTACTTCGGCCCCTACCGACGGCTGGAGAGCGCGATGATCGATTTCATCATACGCGGGACGCCGAGATCGGTGCAGGCGAAGTCCAAGGGGAAGTGGCAGCAGCAGGTGCGAGAGGCGGTACCGGCCGGGATCGAGGTTCTGCCGGGTTCACTGCGGTTACGGATCGATTTCTTCTTCAAGGGCTCGACTCAACTCGACACCGACAACATCATCAAGCCCATACAAGACGCGCTCGTGAGCATCGTGTACGACGATGACAAATCGGTGATCGATGTTTGCGCCCGCAAGATCAACCTCCTGAGGCTTCCCCACCTGGTGGCCGTCCCGTCAGTGCTCTCCAGCGAACTAGTCCAACAGCCGAGCGACTTCGTATTCGTCCGAGTTGCCGGCGCCCGAAATAGGCTTCCCTTCTCATGACCGAGCCCCTCGCGATCCGCAAAGCCATCGACCAAGCCAAGGCCGTCTACGAGGACGACGGCTACGTCGTGAGCCTCGACCAGCGACTCCCTCCTCCGTTCGACGGCTTCGTGGCTGACGCGATCGCTCGCGGTGCCGATGAGTTCGTCGTCATCGAAGTGCGCTCAGCCAATATGAGTGACGGAACCCGCGACAGGCTCGCCCGCCTGGCCGACATCATGTCCGAGGAGCCAGGTTGGCGGCTCGACATCGTCACCTACGAACCTGAGACGCGGCCACACGATCCCGACGTTGAAGACATTCTCCGCCGAGTCGAAGAGGCCCGGCGGGTGGTCGACGTGTCCTCCGACGCGGCTGCATTGCTCGTCTGCTCATCGATCGAAGGCGCCCTCCTGCGATTGAGCAAGGATCGAGACGTCGCCCCCGATCGTCCCATCCCACACCGTACGCTGATCCACGATCTTGCCATCCATGGGATCCTCAGCGACAACCAGGCAGCCGAACTGGACGACTTCGCGAGGATCGGCGACGACATTGCTCGCGGAATGCCCTCAGCCTCTCTGCCGCCAGACCGACTGGACTGGCTGGCGCGCTTCGCTCTGGCCGCGGCCGACAACAGGATCGCAACCGTGGAGGACATGACCGAATGGTTCAAGAACAACTACACATCTCCCGATGACGCAGCCCTCTTCTACGACAAGGAGAAGGGCGACTACTTCTGGATGGGAACTGGCCCTCACGATCCTGAGGACGTACTCCGCGATCAATTCGACGGTGCGTTGGACTCCGACATAGCTCAGGCGACCAAGGAACTCCAAGAGACGAGTCTCTGTTGGGCACAGAACGATGAACTGAGTGCTGTACACGAATGATGAATGCCGTGCTGCAGCGGAGGCGCGGGCAGACTGCCTGTCGGCGGCGGGAGGTCTAGCGCTGGGTTCGAGTGACGGCTAGGCTCAGGCGGCGAGGTAGCGCCTGGAACCCGGTCCTCCTGGCAGATTGTCTGACAACCTGCCCATGCTGTCAAACTGGGCCGGTGAGGATCACGTGAGGAGCGGTCTGGCTGAGCAACCCCAACTTCCGCCGCTATGCCGGCGCCCAATTCCTGCACGGCGCCGGAATGTGGGCCCACCACCTCGCCGAGGTGTGGCTGGTGTATGCGATAACCGACAGCGCCTTCGTGGTGGGGCTCACCGTCGCGGTCCGGTCGGGCTCGTCCGTCGTCCTCGCGCCGGTGGCGGGAACTCTGGCCGACCGCATGGACCGGCGCCGGCTGCTGGCCGCCACGCAGGCGTCGAAGGCCGTCGTTGCCAGCGGGCTGGCACTCCTTGCGCTGGGGATGCAAGAGGACCTGCCGCTGGCGGTGCTGTTCGCAGCCGTCGCGGTGCTGGGCGTGATCGGCGCCATCGACACCCCGCTGCGGCGGGCCTTCGTGCGCGATGTCGTCCTAGCCGACGGGGTCGACCGGGCGGCCCGGCTGCACACCTCAGTGATGTCGGTGGGCCGGTTCCTGGGCAGCGGCGCGGCCTGGCTCTTCCTGAGCCTGTCCGCGGCGTGGGCCTGCTTCGCGGTGAACGGAGCGACCTCGCTGCTGGCGGCCACACTGGTGCTTCGGGTGGTGCCCACCACCGTCACCACCTCCCGGGACGCCCGAGCGGCCGGGGGCCGGGTGCTCGGCTACCTGCTGCGCACCCCGGCGGTGACCATACCGATGGCCCTGCTGTGCTCGTTCACCCTGTTCGGCTGGAACCTGGCTGTGCTGCTTCCGGTGATCGCCGACAAGCAACTGGCGAGCGGGGCGGGCACGTTCGCGATCCTGGCCCAGGTCATGGCGGTCGGCAGCCTGATCGGCTCGGTGATGATGGCGGCATCGAAGCTGGCGGGGCCGCGCAACCTCGCGATCCTGCTGGCGGTGTTCAGCGCGACCATGGTCTCGCTGTCCGCGGTGAACCACCTGGTCGCCGGGATCGCGGCTATGCGGCGGGTTCTTGAGCCTGTCCAACGGATCGGTGCAGTCAGCGGCCGACCCCCGCCTTCAGGGTCGGGTGTCGGCGGCTTACGGGGTCGTCTTCGTGGGAGCCCGCGCCGTGGGCGGTCCGATCCTGGGATGGCTGGTGGACGACTTCGGCAGCCGGACCGCCCTGGTCGCGGTGGGGATCTTCACCGCAGCCTGCGCCGTGCTCGGCCTCCTCGCCGCCGCCCAAGTCCGTCTGAGCGGCTCCAGCGAACTCAGCAGCACTTGACGCCGTCGTAAGCAGCGTGGGCCACCACCGCGAGCCGCTGAGACGATAGAACGGCCTCACGACCGGAGAGCCGAATCCATTCGGCCCCGGCCCGTCAAGGCAGTTCGAGGCGGAGGCCGGTTTCTCGGGCCGTGACGGGATCCTGCAGCGCGTTGGTGGCTTCAAGTTGGCCCTCGACGGCAGCTCGATCACCCCACGGCATTGCTGCTGTCCATCGCCACGCATAGGCCATGACCCGGACCAGTCCGTCGATGTCGCCATCATTCAGCGACGCGCGCCGCAGGCCAGACAGGTACTCCTCGCGATACACGCTCGGAATCACGATCCGCGACGCATCGGCGGCCGACAACTCGGCGTTCATCATTACACGGGCCACGCGTCCGTTGCCGTCAGCGAATGGGTGCACCTCCAGCAAGACGAACATCATGTACAGGGCCCGGCCGATCCCGGGCGGTATGCCCGATACGAGTGCGAGCCCCTTGCGCAGCGTGCCCTCAACCAACTCCGGTGCCACGAAGTCGTACGCTCCAACCCGGTTCGTTGCCGTCTTCCAGCGTCCCGGCTCCTGGTCGGGACGCCCGCCCAGGATCGTCCGATGGCGATCCACCAGGTATCCGACGAGTTCATCCGGGTCATCAGAAGTGGTGCTCCGCCCGACCGGGTCCGAGACGCATTGGTACGTGCCGAGGATGTCGTGTCCGTCGGCGGGTCGGGCCGCTGGAGGCTGCTGGGTGTCGACGATTTGTCTGGCTTCGTCGATGGTGAACTCAGTGCCCTCGATGTAGTTGGAGAAGTAGCTCTCGTGGAACGGCAGCTCGCCCGGATGCTCCGGAGGTGGGAGCCACTCGGGCACCAGGTCCGGACCGAGCCGGGCCGAGTCACGAGCCGCACGGTCGAACATGGCCACCCGGCGTTCATCCCATGCTCGGCCTTGGGTGAGGGCGACCAGCAGCGGTCCTGCCTGGGGCCGAGGCGGCAGGCGACCCGAGACTTGGTCGAAGAGGAGCTCGACCACATCCAGTTGACCTTCAGCCCCCAGGGTGTTAGCCAGCGAGACCGCGTCCTGGCGTAGCCTCTCAAGGCGGCTGGGACCCCAAGCAAGCGCTTTGCGAGCCAGCCAATCCTCCAACTCGGCCAGGCTGAGGGTTCGAGCAACCTGCCCGCCCCTGCTTCGGGACTTGGCCAGATTGTCGAGCAGAGTCCGGGCCGGACTCGCCAACCTCAGCCCTTCGGGCCACGGAAGATCGGGCACGGGAGCTTCGATGGGCTCGCCCGGCCGCACCCGTATCTCGAGTCCGGGCAGTCGAATCGACTTGCGGGGCAAGTCCGAGACTACGAACAGGCGGCCCGTCACGATGCGGCCGTCCTCCGCCGCGGACCGGTCCGCTATGACAGAGCCGGGTAGGACATTGGCGAGGATGGACCAGCGATTCGCGCTGATGATCTCCGCAGGTCGGCTCATGAGGTCGGCGGTATAGATATTGGGCGCGAGCCGGCGAATCCTGCCCTCCCGGATGGCTTTGGCGATCATCGGTCGCGAGGCGACATCCTGGAAGAACACGGTCCGGAGCCCCGAAGGCCAGGGCGTAGCTCGCGGGCGGGCCATTCGTTTACATTATCAACAGATAAGAAAAGTTACTTTACATTTCTACAGGTTAAGACAGAATAGAGCTATGCACATACCCTGTTTAGGACTATAATTTTACAATTGGAGCGATTAAGGCTACCGAACGTCTACGCGACACAACGATTCAGCACACTCTTGACCAGACGGCCTCCAGTCCTCGCCAGCAGCCGAGGACTGACTCAGTGGCGCTTGACGCCTCCGTATTTCATGCGGGTGTCGCTCATGGAGGCTGAGCGGGCCTCGTCAATGTGGATGTCGCCGTCGACCAGCTCTCCCACGAACAGGGTGTGGGTCCCGAGGTCGATTGCGTGGCGCACCTCGCAGTCCATCCAGGCGACGGCCTCGGTGAACACCGGTGCGCCGGTTGCCGCCTCCCGCACCGCCCGGCCGTTGAGGGTCCCGTCGGCGTAGGTGGCCGGCTTGGAGAACTTGACGAACACCCGGGTGTCCTCCGCGTTCCAGAGATTGACGGTGAAGGATCCGCCCTCGGAGATGAGCCGGTGCGTCACCGCCGTATTGTCCACTCCGACACCTATGAGGACCGGCTCCATCGACAGCTGGGTGATCCAGCTCGCGGTCATGCCGTTGCGCTCGTCGCCCGAGCGCGACCCGATCAGGGCCAACGCGTTGGGGATCTTCCAGGTGAGCCGGTTCACGAGCTGGTCGTCCAGAGTCATGGCGCAACCCTATCGGGGGCTCTGATGCGACCCCGAGAACTGGCCCCCGAAGGCCTCTTCATGGTCGGGGCGGTGTCGCAGTACCTGGGCGCGGTGGTGGCCGTGGTGCTGTTCGATGAGCTGGCTCCGGGCGGGGTGGCGCTGCTGAGAGTGCTGGCCGCGGGGGCGGTCGTCGTCGCCCTGCGGCGCTCATGGCGGCGGCGGTGGCAGGCTCGCGAGCTGGGCCGGGCCGCCGCCTTCGGCGTGTCGCTGGCCGCCATGAACCTGTGCGTCTACCTGGCCATGGACCGGCTCCCGCTGGGCAACGCGGTGGCCATCGAGTTCACCGGGCCGGTGCTGGTTGCCGCTCTCGGGGCCCGCACCCTGCGCTCCGCGGGGGCGGTGGCGCTGGCGGTGGCAGGGGTGCTGGTTCTGGCCGGCGTGGAGTCCGAGGGCACGGCCGCCGGTGTGGGGTTCGCGCTGCTGGCCGGCGCGTTCTGGGCCGGCTACATCCTGCTCGGCCATCGGGTGGCCCGCAGCCCGGCCTCGGTGGACGGGCTGGGGCTGGGCATGCTCGCCGGCGCGGTTGCCATCAGCCCGTTCGGCGCGACCGCAGTGGCCGCATCGCTGGACTCCCCGCTGGTGCTCGCCCTCGGATTGACCACCGGTCTGCTGTCCAACGTGATCCCCTACCGCATCGACCAGACGGTGATGCGCCGGGTCGACCCGCACCGCTTCGCCCTGCTGCAGGCGCTGC
>JAGWAJ010000038.1 GCA_021296475.1 Acidobacteriota bacterium | reverse complement strand
GCATGTCGACGTCGTCCACCAGGACCTCACCCTGGAGCAGCGGCAGCCAGGCGGTGGAGATGACGATCCGCTCACCGTGGAAGAAGGGCCGGTCGCCGGGCGAGAGCCCGTCGATGACGAGGTCCTCGATGAGGAAGCGCCCCGGGAGCAGGTAGGTGGAGAGGCGCCCGATGCGCACCGGCCGGTCGAGGTAGTTCGCGAACTGCTGCTCCGCCTGGCCCCGCAGGGCCGGGCCGAGATCGATGGTCACGACGGAGACGAGGGCGGCGCACAGCAGGGCCACCACCAGCGCGAGGCCCCAGCTTCCGTAGCGGCGCACGCGGGGCCAGCGGCGCAACCACCCGCGGCGGCGGACGTGCGGCGCCGGGGAGGCGTCCGCTGGTGAATCGGCCGGCGGCGAATCGGCGGCCGGCGGATTCGAGGCGGCTGGCGGTTCCGCAGCCGCTGGCGGAGCGGAAGCTGCCGGCGCGGTCGTCCGGGGCTCGTCGTCAGCCATCAGCGTGTCGGGGCACTCCTGGTCGGAATCACTCGATGACGGCCAGGACCCGTCCGGCGTCGACGGACGTGCCCTCCTCCACCGGGATCTCCTTCACGGTGCCGGCTCGCGGGGCCGCCATCTCGTTCTCCATCTTCATCGCTTCCACGACGACCACCGGTTGCCGCGCTGCAACCTCGTCGCCGGGCGCGACGAGGATGCGGACGACCTTCCCCGGCATGGGCGCGGTGACCCGTTCCTCGCCGTCACCGCCCGCGGCCGCACCATCCGCCCCCGCGGCGCGGCGGCCGTTCACCACGGTCCGCCAGACCACGCCGCGGTCATGCACGGCCAGCCCCCCGCCGGCGCCGGTCTCGACGCAGCGCACCTCGCGGCTGCCGGCCGCCCCGTCGAGCCGCACCAGCGAGAGCAGCGCCTCGCGGCCGGCCCGCTCGACGATCCGCGCATCGACGAGGCGCGTCGCGCCGTCCCAGGTGACCCGGAAGCGTCCGGGGTGCGCGGGCTCCCGCTCCACCGTCACCTCGTGCAGGCGCCCGCCAACCGCAATCTCGACCCGCATCGTTCAGCGCAGCCCCTCGAGGCGCGCGGCGCGCCGCCAGGATCGCGCGGCCTCCCGGCGCGGGCCGCCGCCGCTCCCGCCGCGGAGCGCCGTGTGCACCGCGGCCGCCAGGATGGCCGTCTCCTCGCCGTCGGCCGGCAGGTCGACGAACGGCGTCCCGTCGCGCCCGGCCAGCGCCCGGTCGAGATACGTCGTGTCGAAGCGTCCCGCGGCGAAGTCGTCGAGCCGGAGGATCCACCGGAACAGCGGCACCGTCGTCGGCACCCCGCCAACCTCGTACTCGCCGAGGGCGCGCAGCATGCGCTCGATGGCGGCGCTGCGGTCCTCATCCCAGACGACGAGCTTCGAGACCATCGAGTCGTAGTGGACCGGCACCTCGAAACCGGACTCGACGCCGGCGTCGACCCGCACCCCCGGGCCGGCCGGGGGCCGGTGCGCCGACAGCCGTCCCGGCGACGGCAGGAACCCGGCGTCCGGATCCTCGGCGTAGACGCGGCACTCGATGGCGTGGCCGCGCGGCGCGAGAGCGCGTTCGGGATCCATCGTGAGCGGCTCCCCACGAGCGATGCGGAGCTGCCAGCGCACGAGATCGAGCCCGGTCACCATCTCGGTCACGGGATGCTCGACCTGCAACCGGGTGTTCATTTCCAGAAAGTAGAACTTCCCGTCGCGGTCGAGCAGGAACTCGATAGTGCCCGCGTTGGTGTAGCCGACCTCGCGCGCGAGCGCGGCGGCCGCCTCGGCCAGGGCGCGGCGGGTAGCCTCGTCGACCGCCACCGACGGCGTTTCTTCGATCAGTTTCTGGTGCCTGCGTTGGATGGAGCACTCCCGCTCGACGAACGGCACTACCGTGCCGTGCGCGTCGGCCAGGAGCTGCACCTCGATGTGGCGCCCCCGCTCAATGGCGCGCTCCAGGTAGACGGCGCCGTCGCCGAAGGCCGCCGTCGCCTCGGACGCCGCCCCGCGGACCGCGTTCACGAGGTCGGCTCCGGGGCGGACGAGCCGCATCCCCTTGCCGCCGCCGCCCGCCACCGCCTTGACGAAGAGCGGGTAGCCGATCTCCTCGCCGGTCCGGCGCAGCTCGTCGTCGCTCGCGCCCGCGGGGAGAGGGCCGCCGCTCCCCGGCACGATCGGCACCCCGGCGCGCGCCGCCGCCTCCCGCGCCGCCGTCTTGCCTCCCATCAGCGCGATCACCTCGGGCCGCGGCCCGACGATGCACAGCCCCGCGTCGACCGCTGCCTGCGCGAAGTCGGCGTTCTCGGCCAGGAAGCCGTAGCCGGGATGCACGGCGTCGGCCCCGGTGCGGCGGGCCGCGTCGATCAGCTTGTCGATCCGCAGGTAGCTGTCGACCGCCTCGTCGGCGCCCAGCCCCACCGCCTCGTCGGCGTAGCGCACGTGGGGCGCCAGGCGGTCGCAGTCGGCGTGCACGGCGACCGTCGCGACGCCCAGCTCGCGGCAGGCGCGCATGATGCGAACCGCGATCTCGCCGCGGTTGGCGATGAGGACCTTCATGGATTCGGCGGCCCCGGCCGGGGGACCACGGTTGAGACTTCCAGTCTAGCAGGACTGGTCATTGCGGCCGCTCGCTCGAGGTCCCCTCGCCGGCCGCCGCAACCGCGACGCGGCCGGAATCCGCGCCCCGACTACGCCTCCGGATCGCCAGCTTCCCGCCGGAGGACCGCCAGCGCCTCGCGCGTTCGTGACCGCAGGACGAGCGGTCCGCGCGCCTCCTCCCAGCGGCGGACGGTCGCGGCGGAAACGCGGAGCAGGCGGGCGAATTCCGCGACCGAGAACCCGCACCACGCTCGCAACTCGGCAATCTCCGCTCCGGTCGGCGCGGCGGGCTCCGGCGGCGTCGGGTTGGGCGCGGCGGTATCCGACAGCGCCGGGTCCGGCGTGGTCGCGCGAGCCGCGGGCGCTTCGTCCTCCGCATCGAGGTCGATGCCGAAGATGCTCCCGAGGTCGCCGTCCGCCAGGGTGTCCGCGCTCGCCGCTCCGGCCGGCAGCGTGAGGTCCGCGGCGATCAGCTCTGCCTCGTCGACGCCGCGCAGTCGGAAGAGCAGCTCGGGGCTGTCGTCCAGGCGGCTGCCGACGCCGTAGAGCACGGCCGCGACGTGCTTGCACATCGTGGCCCAGTCCGGGCAGTCGCACGCCAGCTCCATCTGGCCCGGCTTCGGGAACAGCCCCGTGTCGCGGTCGGTAACCACCTCCATGACGTGATCGGACAGCCGGCCCTGGAGCAGCTCGAGCACCGACCCGATCTGCCCGGCGCAGGCGGCCTTGATCGCCTTCCAGGCCGGTCGCTCGAGCGTCCGGATGCGTACCGCGACGCGGTAGAGGTCGCTCCCGGCAACCCGCGCCTCGATACCGCCCGCGGCGATCGCCAGGTGGTAGACCGCGCCGTTGCGCACGTAGGTGCGCCCGCGGGGCAGGCGGTTCGCGAAGTCCGAGAACGACTCCAGGTGCTCGCACCACCGCCGGCCCCAGAAGCTGCGGGCGATGGTGCGCCCCCGGATCTCCACCGGCAGCACCTCGACGCCGCGCGCGCGCAGGCTGAGCCGCTCGCGCAGGGCCCGGGCGCGCCGCACGCCGACGGGAACGTATCGTGGATACCAGTGCGCCATCGGTTCGCCGTCAGTCTCGGGTCGCGGCCAGTCCGGGCTGGCGGTCAGTCCGGGTCGAGGTCAACCTTGCAGGGCCGGGCTCGCCCGCGTGACGTCGAGGCGGACCAGGTCGATCAGCTCGTCGTCCGCCAGCTCCGTAAGGTTGACCTCGCCGCCTCCGTCGAGGAGATCCTCCGCCAACTGCCGCTTGTCGGCAATCATGCGGTCGATGCGCTCCTCGATGGTCCCCCGCGTGACAAAGCGGTGCACCAGCACGTTGCGCCGCTGACCGATGCGGAAGGCGCGGTCGGTGGCCTGGCTCTCCACCGCCGGGTTCCACCAGCGGTCGAAGTGGATGACGTGGGACGCCCCGGTCAGGTTGAGCCCCGTGCCGCCCGCCTTGAGCGAGAGGACGAAGAACGGCGGCCCGTCGTCCCGCTGGAAGCGGTCCACGAGATCCTGCCGGCGCCGGACGCCGGTCGCCCCGTGCAGCACCAGGCCGGGCCGGCCGAAGACCGCGGCCAGATGCTCGGACAGCGGATCGATGATCTCCCGGAACTGCGTGAAGACGAGCGCCCGCTCCTGCCGGTCGGCCAGCTCCTCGCAGATCTCGGCCACGCGCACGAACTTGCCGCTGTCGGCGGGCCGGTAGTCCCCGTCGCCGGAGAGCTGGCTGGGGTGGTTGCAGGCCTGCTTGAGCCGCACGAGCGAGCGCAGCACGACGCCGCGGCGCTCGATCCCGTCGGTGCGTTCGAGGTCGCGCTGCATCGTCTTCACGACCCGCTGGTAGAGGCCCGCCTGCTTCCGCGTCAGGTGGCAGTCGCGGGTCGTCTCCGTCTTCTCGGGCAGGTCGTCGATGATGCTCCGATCCGTCTTCAGGCGCCGCAGGATGTAGGGGGCGACCAGCCGGCGCAGGGGCGCGAACGGCTCGTCGTCCCGCGCCTGCAGCTCCTTCACGAACGACTGGAACACGCGGCGGGAGCCGAGCAGGCCCGGATTCAGAAAGTCGAACAGCGCCCACAGATCGCCCAGGCGGTTCTCGATCGGCGTGCCGGTCAGCGCGATGCGGGCGCGGGCCGGCAGCGCGCGCACCGCTCGGCTCTGGCGCGCGGCCGGGTTCTTGACGGCTTGCGCCTCGTCCAGGACGACCAGCCTCCACTCGACCTCGGCGAGCCACGGCTGCCGGTGCACCATGGCATAGGTCGTCACCGCCAGATCGACGCCGGCCAAGTGCCGCGCCGGCGCCGCCGCGATGTCCGCAAGCGTCCCGCGGTCCGTCTCGGCCGGGTGCAGGACCCGCAGCGCCAGCGACGGCGCGAAGCGCTCCGCCTCGCGGCGCCAGTTCCCGAGCAGGGACGACGGAATGACCAGCAGCGACGACCCCGGCCGCGGGTCCCCGCCCCGGCCGCACAGCAGCAGCGCCAGCACCTGGACGGTCTTGCCGAGCCCCATGTCGTCGGCCAGGCAGGCGCCGAGACCCAACCCCGTCAGCAGCCGCAGCCACGCCACGCCGTCGCGCTGATACGGCCGGAGCGTGGCCCGCAACGCCCCGCCCACCGCCACCGGATCCAGCGCGCCCGGCTGGCGCATGCCCGCCAGCAGCCCGCGCATCCCCTCGCCGGCGTCGAAGTACACCCAGGGGCGCTCATCTTCCGTCTCCTCCTCGTGCCGGAGATCCGCCGACGCGCCGGCGAGCAGGCGCATCCCCTCGATGAACGAGATCCCGTCGTCGCCGGCATGCTCCCGCACGGTCTCCCAGTGATCGATCGCCTGCCGCAGCCGGTCGCGGTCCACCTCGACCCACTGGCCCTTGAGCAGCACCAGGTCGCCGTCGCCGGCGAGCAGCCCCTCGACATCCTCGCGCGACAGCCTCTCGCCGCCCAGGGCGACGGCCACGTCGAAGTCGAGCATGGCGTCCGCGCCGACCATCGAGGGCGTCTTCCCCCCGATCGTCACGCTGACCCGCGGGCGCGACCGCTTGCGCCACCAGTTCGGCAGGCGCACGGTCAGGCCGGCCGCCTCGAGCGCAGGCACGCTGCGCAGTAGTCGATAGGCGCGCTCCGGCGTCCACGCGAGCGGCTGGTAGACGTCGCCGGAATCGACCAGCGCCCGCACCCAGTCGCACGTCTCGGCCGCCTGCTGGATCGGCGTCAACAGCTTGACGAGCGCCGCCCGGTTCTTCGCCCCGGCGTACTGCGCCAACGCCCTCCGTAGCGGCAGGTGCTTCACGCGCCCGCTCGCTCCGAAGCCGGAGGCGTACGTCGCCAGGAACGCGAACGGCCGCTCCTCGTCGTTCGGGTTCTCGGCCAAGTGGAAGCAGACCCGCCCCACCTGGTGCCAGCTCGGGGCCCGCGCCCGGAGGAACGCCGCCTGCCCACCGGCGGCGGCCGCCTCGCTCACCCACGCGTTCAGGCCCGCCCAGACGCCTCGCAGAGTGTCCTCGGAGAGGTACTCGCCCCCGCGCATCGGCGGCGCGGCCAGGATCCACCCGGCGCAGTCGGCCGGCGCCGGCGGCTCGACCTCGATGCGTGTCTCCTGCGCGGGTAGTTGGCACAGCGCCGCCAGGTGCCGTTCGCCGATCCGCTGCCAGAAGCGCGCCGCGGGCGCGCCGTCGGTGTCGACCCGCTCCGCCGCCAGCGTGAAGAGCGCCTCGCGCCAGTCGGCGTCGAACGCGGGCTGCAGCCGCGCGAGACCGGGTGGCAGGGATTCGCCGTCACCCGGCGCCCAGCAGAGATGCCCGGCGGGCGTCAGTCCGAGGCTCACGAGGAGCGCTCCACGGCTGTCTCGCCGATCAGTCTGCGGGTCTGCCCGACCAGGTACAGGGGCAGCGACAGCAGGTCGTAGCGCACCGTCGTTCCGTCCGGCAGCGTGCTGGACTCCGCCGACAGGCTCGGTGGGTCCGCGTTGAAGCGCACGGCGAGGCCCGCCGACTTCTCCCGGACGAACTGGTGCAGCGACCGCAGGGAGCCGGTGGCGCCCGCCTTGACCTCGACCGGGACGACGCGCCTGCCCGCGGCGATGACGTAGTCGATCTCGGCGGCCGCGTTGCGGGTCTCGCGAGCCCAGTAGTGGAGCGCCGGTGTGCGGTACGGCGCCTCGGAGTACAGCAGGTGCTGGCCCACGAACTGTTCGGCGACGGCGCCGCGGTTGACGAGTGTCGGATCCCCTGGCCGTTCCAGATCGAGGAGGTCGAGGCCCAGGGCGGCGCACAGGAGGCCGACGTCGACGTGGAGGCACTTGAAGAAGCGCTCGTTGATCTCCGCTGCGAGCGGCACGCCGTTGGCGGCGGTGCGGAACACCTTGCAGGCCACGCGGGCCATGCAGAGGTGCTCGAGCGCGGCACCGATGTCGGCGGCGCGATGGTCGCGGCTGACCTCCACGTACTTGAACTTCCGGGCCACCAGGTGCGGCAGCCTGTCGAAGACCCTCCGGATGCCGTCGCGCGACCGGCCGTACTTGCCGAAGTCGTCACGGTAGGTCGCGACGATGCTCTGCAGAACGCGGGCCACCGCCTCGAAGTCGACAGCGACGCGCGATGCGCGGACGAAGGCCGCCACGGCTTCCGGGAGTCCGCCCACCACCCAGTACCGCCGCAACAGGTCGAGGCACTTGCGGTGCAGCGCGCCGGGAAGGGCGTTCCTGCTGACGCTGTGCAGCGGGAAGCCGCGCAGGAAGCCGGCCAGGTCCGCCTCGCCCGTAGCTATGGCGAAGTCCTCGAAGTGCATCGGTCCGAGGTGCATGTACTCCACGCGGCCGACCGGCATCGGGAAGCGTGTCTCGGCGAGCGCGAACTCGAGCAGCGAGCCCGCTGCCAGCACGTGCAGCTCGGGCATCTCCTCGTGGAAGTAGCGCAGCGCGGCGAGCGCTTCGGGCGCGGCCTGTATCTCGTCCAGGAACAGCAGGTGCGTACCCGCCGCCGCCGTCTGCCCGGTCAGCAGCCTCAGCAGGGCCAGAACGCGCGCCGGGTCCCGCCCGGTGAAGGCTTCCCGCAGCTCCGGGTTGCGTTCGAAATCTACCGCCACCAGCGAGAGCCCCGCGGCGCGGGCGAACTCGCGCACCAACGTCGACTTCCCGACCTGTCGAGCGCCCCGAATCACGATCGGTTTGCGCGGCCGGCGCGTTGCCCAAGCCTCCAGATGGGCGATCTCTCGACGCTGTAGCATGTCGGGCATGAGTATCCTGACTAAATAGCATGCATTCTCAGCGCCATCAACGCCCAAAGACAAGGCTCTTTTCTCGCCAGCGCAGGATCTCCCCGGACGGGCCGCGCCGCGAGGCGACTCGACCAGCGCCCCGAGCCTACAGGGGGATGTTCCCGTGCTTCTTGGGGGGGTTCCGGTCGCGCTTCCCGTCCAGGCTGCGCAGGGCCTGGATGAGGCGGCGGCGCGTCGTGCGCGGGGCGATCACCTCGTCGAGGAAGCCGCGGCCGGCGGCGACGAAGGGGTTGGCCAGCTTGTCGCGGAACTCCTCCACGCGCTCCTTGCGGAGTGCATCGGGGTCGCCGGCGGCGTCGAGCTCGCGCTTGTAGAGAATGTTGACTGCGCCCTCGGGGCCCATGACGGCGATCTCGGCCGTCGGCCAGGCGAAGTTGACGTCGGTCCGGATGTGCTTGCTCGCCATCACGCAATAGGCACCGCCGTACGCCTTGCGGGTGACGACCGTCAGCTTGGGCACCGTCGCCTCGGCGAACGCGAACAGCAGCTTGGCCCCGTGCCGGATGATGCCGCCGTACTCCTGCTGGGTCCCGGGCAGGAAGCCGGGGACGTCCTCCAGGGTTACGAGCGGGATGTTGAAGGCGTCGCAGAAACGGACGAAGCGTGCGCCCTTCACCGACGCGTCGATGTCGAGCACGCCGGCCAGGTGCGCGGGCTGGTTGGCGACGATGCCGACCGGCTGGCCTCCGAGGCGCGCGAAGCCGACCACGATGTTCCGCGCGAAGTGGCGGTGGACCTCCAGGAAGGCGCCGTCGTCGGCGACCGAGCGGATCAGGTCGAGAATGTCGTAGGGCTGGTTCGGCAGCTCCGGCACCAGCGCGTCGAGCGCGGCGTCCTCCCGATCGATCGGGTCGGCCGTCTCCGTGCGGGGCGGGTCGTCGAGGTTGTTGGAGGGGAGGTAGCCGAGCAGGGCGCGCAGCAGCGCCAGGCAGTCCTGGTCGCTGCCCACCGCGAAGTGGGCGACGCCGCTCTTCGCGTTGTGCGTCATGGCGCCGCCGAGGTCCTCCTTGGAGACCGTCTCGTGGGTGACGGTCCGGATGACGTCCGGCCCCGTGACGAACATGTAGCTGGTGCGCTCCACCATCACCGTGAAGTCGGTGATGGCCGGCGAGTAGACGGCGCCCCCGGCGCACGGCCCCATGATGGCGGAGAGCTGCGGCACGACGCCGGACGCGAGGGTGTTGCGGAGGAAGATGTCGGCATAGCCGCCGAGCGAGGCAACCCCCTCCTGAATCCGGGCGCCGCCCGAGTCGTTGAGCCCCACGATGGGCGCCCCGTTCCGGACCGCGAGGTCCATGACCTTGACGATCTTGGCGGCGTTGGTCTCCGACAACGAACCGCCGAAGACGGTGAAGTCCTGCGCGAAGGCGTAGACCTGGCGGCCGTCGACCTCGCCGTGGCCGGCGACCACCCCGTCCCCGGGCACGAGCTGCGACTGCATCCCGAAGTCGCGGCAGCGGTGGGTGACCAGCTTGTCGGTCTCGCGGAACGTGCCGGGGTCGAAAAAGAGGTCGATGCGCTCGCGCGCGGTCAGCTTGCCCGCGTCGTGCTGCCGCTGCCGCCGCGCCTCGCCGCCGCCGAGCTCCGCCCGCCGCTCGTAGTCCGCCAGAATCGCCCGTTTGTCCATGCGCGTGTCAGGCCCCTCCGCCGCGGGTCTTGTTCCAGTCGGCCAGGAAGCGCTCGAGGCCGATGTCGGTGAGCGGGTGTCCGAAGAGCGCGTCGATCACCTTCGGAGGGCAGGTGCAGGCGTCGGCGCCGAGCCGCGCCGCCTCGACGACGTGCAGCGGCCCCCGCACGCTTGCCACGAGCACCGAAGTCGTGAAGTCGTAGTTCTCGTAGATCTCGACGATCTGGCCGATGAGGTCCATGCCTGCCGTCGCGAGGTCGTCGATGCGGCCGACGAACGGGCTGACGAACGTTGCCCCCACCTTGGCCGCGAGCAGCGCCTGTGAGGCCGAGAAGACCAGCGTCACGTTCACCCGGATGCCGTCGGCGGCCAGGGCGGCGCAGGCGGCGACGCCGGCCTTCCCGAACGGCACCTTGACCACGATGTGCTCATCGAGGTCGGCCAGGCGGCGTCCCTCCTCGAGCATGCCATCGACGTCGGTGGCCACCACCTCGGCGCTCACGGGCCCGCCGACGACGCGGCAGATGCGCCGCAGCGTGTCGTGCGGGTCCCCGGCCTCGCGCCCCAGGAGCGACGGGTTCGTGGTGACGCCGTCGATGATCCGAAGCGGCATCAGCGCCTCGATCGCTTCGACGCTGGCCGAATCGACGAACAGCTTCATCGCGGTCTCCCGGGACCGGCGGTTCAGCCCGCCGCCACCTCGTTGGTGAGCTCGCCGATCCCCTCGATGCGCACCGTCACCCGGTCGCCGGGCGCGAGCGGGCCGACGCCGGACGGGGTGCCGGTGGCGATGACGTCGCCCGGATGGAGCGTCATCACGCCGGAGACGAACTCGACCAGCCGGTCGAGTGGGAAGATCAGCTCGCGGGTGTTCGACGCCTGCCGGCGCTCGCCGTTGACGAACGACTCGACGTCGAGGGCGTGCCCGTCGAGCCCCACCGCGACGGCCGGACCGAGCGGCGCGAAGGTGTCGAAGCCCTTCGCGCGCGTGTACTGCACGTCGCGCGCCTGCAGCTCGCGCGCGGTCACGTCGTTCAGGCAGGTCAGCCCCAACACGTGCTCCCGCGCCCGCGCCGCCGGCACGTGCCGGGCAGTGCGGCCGATGACGATCGCGAGCTCCGCCTCATAGTCCACGCGCCCCACGCCGGGGGGGACGACGATGGGCGCCCCGGGCGCAATCACGGCGGTCGGCGGCTTCAGGAAGATCAGCGGCTCGTCCGGCAGCGGCTTCCCCATCTCGCGGGCGTGGTCCTTGTAGTTGAGGCCCACCGCCACGATCTTGGAGGGGTGCACGGGGGCAAGCATGCGGGCGCCCCTGCGTTCGATTCGCGGACCGGCGCGGTAGGCGCCGAACGGATCGCCCTCGAGAGCAAGCCACTCGCCGTCGCGCTCCAGAACCGAGCGGGACGAGCCGCCGTCGTCGATGCGATACAGAAGGTCCATGGGGCGCTTCACCGTGCCGATTCCGCGATGGGAGGCGACGGCGGGCTCAGATTTGGCGGCACGGCGGAATCGACCGCCTGCACCGCGTACCGGTAGCGCTGGCCCGGCACGACGCCGGCGTCCCGATACCGGGTTCGCTCGACCGGCTCGGGCGTGAGCGGTTGGAGTGTCGCATCTGGCGCGCTCGCGCGCAAGACCAGGTAGCCGCCCAAATCGGACTCGTCGTTGGCGTTCCAGACGAGGTTGACGGCGCCGTCGTCGGCGACGGCGACCAGGCCGGTCGGCGCCCCGGGGGCGAACGTATCGGTCAGCACGACACAGCTTGCCGGCGACTCCGGGCCCTCGATCTCGAGCTCGCCCACCGCATCGAGCACGCGGACGGCGTAGCAGCGCGTCTCCCCGAAGACGACGTCGGAGTCGACGTAGGACTCCGTGCGACCCGGAGGCCGGAGCCGTTCGGGCCGCGCCGGCGGCGGCTCCGTGCCGAGTCCGGCGACGTCGTACACGACGTAGCGCGACGGCTCCCCCCACTCCACGATCGGCGTCGACGTCAGCGGCGGCCCGGTGTCCTCGGACTCCGGATCGTCGCTGACGGCATAGCTGGGGTCCTGTACCGGCAGGCGCAGGGTGTCCGGCGCCTCCCACGTGACGCGGACGCTCGCTTCGGCGTACTCGACGACGGGGGCGGCCGGCGGCCCCGGCGGATCGACCAGCGGGATCGACTCCATGCTGGACGGCCGTCCTTCCCGGTCCCGCGACGAGACGCCGAACGCGACGTAGGTGCGGATGACCGGGGGTGGGAACGGAGGCGGCCACATCGGCAACGCCATCGGACGCGCCTCCTCCTCCGGCTCCTCGTCCGCGTCCTCGTCCTCTTCCGCTTCGTCCTCCTCGCCGACCGTCACCGGCACGAACGCCTTCGCCCCGAGCCGCTCGACGACCGTGATCTCGTCACCCTGGCGCGCGGGACCTCGGCCGCCCTCCCCGGCCGGCCCGTCCTCCCCGGTCGGCTCGTTCCCCGCGCCCGCGGCCTCCGCCGCCGCCTCCATGCCGGGCGGCAGCGGCGGCAGGACCGGAATGGAATCGATGAGCGTCGCGGCCTCCAGCCAGTCCTCGCTGAACTCCTCCTCCTCGCCCTCGGCGGGCTGGGTGGTGAGGGCGTAGACCTCGACGCGGACGATGTCGGCGGGCACGTCGCCGGTCGTGTTCGACAACGGCACCTCGAACTCGACGTAGACGACGTCGTCGAGACGCGACACCTCCAGCGGTGCGATGCGATCTGGCTCGATGATCAACGGCGGCAGCGGGGGCCCCTTCGCCCCACACCCCGCCACCGCCGCGCCGAGCAGCCAGGCGGCGACGGCACGGCCGGGGGGAAGCGGGCGGGTCACAGGACGTAGCGCGAGAGGTCTTCGTTCCTGACGATGTCGGCGAGCATCCGGTCGACGTAGGCGGCGTCGATCACCACGCGCTTGTCGAGCATGTCCGGCGCCTCGAAGGAGACCTCGTCGAGCAGCCTCTCCATCACCGTGTGCAGGCGCCGGGCCCCGATGTTCTCGCTGCGCTCGTTGACCGTCGAGGCGAACTCGGCGATGCGGAGCACCGCATCGTCCGTCAGGTGGAGGTCGAGCCCCTCGGTGGCGAGCAACGCCGTGTACTGCGTCACCAGGGCGCCGCGCGGCTCCGTCAGGATGCGCACGAAGTCGGCCGTCTCGAGCGGCTCGAGCTCGACCCGGATCGGGAAGCGCCCCTGGAGCTCGGGGATGAGGTCCGACGGCTTGGCCAGGTGGAAGGCGCCGGCCGCGACGAACAGGATGTGGTCGGTGCGCACCATCCCGTGTTTCGTGTTCACGGTGGTGCCCTCGACGATCGGCAGGATGTCGCGCTGCACCCCCTCGCGGCTGACGTCCGGCCCGTGCCCCCCTTCCCGGCCCGCGATCTTGTCGATTTCGTCGATGAAGATGATGCCCGCCTGCTGCACGCGCTCCACGGCCGCGCGGCTGACGCTCTCCATGTCGACGAGCTTCTGCTCCTCCTCCTGCGCGAGGTACTCGGCCGCGTCCGGCACTTTCATCCGGCGCTTGCGGCTCCGGCCCTGGAACAGGCCCGGCAGCATGTCCTTCATGTTGATGTCGATCTCGTCCATCGAGGAGCCAGCGATGATCTCGAAGGACGGCATCGACTTCTCCCGCACCGCGACCTCGACGACGCGCCCGTCGAGAGCCCCGCTGCGGAGCTGCTCCCGGAACCGCTCGCGGGTGCGCGCCGCCGCCTCCCGCGCGCCGCGCGCCGCCTCCGGGTCCGGCGCGGCGCCCGAACGGACGGCCGGCGGGGGCGGCGGCAGCAGCAGGTCCAGGAGGCGTTCCTCCGCGTTGGCTGCCGCCTTCTCCCGGACCTCCACGCGCCGCTCCTCGCGGACCATGTCGACCGCGAGCTGCACGAGGTCGCGCACCATCGACTCGACGTCGCGGCCGACGTAGCCGACCTCCGTGAACTTCGACGCCTCGACCTTGATGAACGGCGACTGCGCGAGGCGGGCCAGCCGCCGCGCGATCTCCGTCTTCCCCACCCCGGTCGGCCCGATCATCAGGATGTTCTTGGGCGCCACCTCCTCGGCAAGCTCCGGCGGCAGCTTCTGCCGGCGCACGCGGTTCCGCAGGGCGATGGCCACGGCGCGCTTCGCCTGCGCCTGGCCGATCACGTAGCGATCGAGCTCGGAGACGATCTGGCGGGGCGTCAGCGAATCGATGGTGGTCGCCGTGGTCGCGGGGAGGTAGATGGGCACCCTAGAGTTCTTCGATCGTGACACTGGCATTCGTGTAAATGCAAATGCCGGCCGCGATCTCCATCGCCTCCCGGGCGATGGCCCGGGCGTCAAGATCCGCATGCCGCGCGAGCGCCTTCGCGGCGGCCATGGCGTACGCCCCGCCGGACCCGATGGCGACGATGCCGTCGTCCGGCTCGATCAGATCTCCGGTGCCCGACATCAGATACGTCTCCGAGGCATCGACCACCAGCAGCATCGCCTCCAGGCGGCGGAGCACGCGATCGGTCCGCCAGTCGCGGGCCATCTCGACGACCGCTCGATGCAGGTGGCCCCGGTGCTGCTCGATCTTCGCCTCGAACCGCGAGAAGAGGGCGAACGAGTCGGCCGCCGACCCGGCGAAGCCCGCCAGGACGCGATCCTTGTAGAGACGCCGGATCTTGCGCGCCTGCTGCTTCACGATCGTGGCGCCCAGCGTCACCTGCCCGTCGCTGGCCATCACCGCGCGCCCCTCGTGCCGGACGGCGAGCACGGTGGTGCTCCGAGCGCGCCGGCGACCGGGGCGGGGAGAGAGGTCGTCCATCCGCATCACACTCCGTCTCTCTGCACCGCCGAGTTCCCCTTGCCGGCCCGGTTGCGTCGGCGGAACCAGAGGTACACCGGGAGGCCGGCCCCGATCACGATCAGCCCCGCCCCCGAGGCGGCCGGCTCGCGCCATATCGCGTTCACCGTCATGGCCAGGCTGGCGGCCACGAAGACCGCCGGGGCGTAGGGATAGCCCCACGCGCGGAACGGCCGCTCCGCGTCGGGGTGGCGCCGCCGCAGCACGAAGAGCGCCGCGACCGCCAGCCCTGCGAAGAGCACGACGGCGAACCCCGTGTAGACCACCAGTTGCTCGAACGTGCCCGCCAGGACAAGGATGCCGCTCCAGACGCTCTGCGCGACGATGGCGGTGACGGGCGTGCGGAACCGGGGGTGCACGCGCGCCGCCGACGCCAGGAACTGCCCGTCGCGGGCCATCGCGTAGTACACACGGGGACCGGCAAGCACCATCGCGCTGATGCTCGCCGCGATCATCACGACCGAGGCGGCGGCCATCGGCGCGGCGACGGCGGCTCCGAAGAGACGGTCGGCGGCGGCGTCGACGACCCGGACATCCACGGTCGCGACCTCGGCAAGCGGCATCGCGTAGACGTAGAGGGCGTTCAGCAGCAGGTAGATGACGACGACGGTCACGGTTCCCGCCGCCGTGGCGAGCGGGAGGTTGCGTCCCGGGTCGCGCACCTCCTCGGCGACGTAGGCGGCGGCATTCCACCCCGAGTACGCGAACATCACCGGGATGAGCCCCAGCAGCCAGAGCGACGGCGTCACCGACCCGGTCGACGCCGCGAGATTCGTCGTCGAGCCGTCCCCGGCGGAGAACCCGAACGCGACGAGGGCGACGAGAATGGCCACCTTGCCGGCGGCCAGCAGGTTCTGGACGACGCGCCCCGGACCGAGCCCCGCGACGTGGACGGCGGTGAGCCCGGCGATGACCGCCAGCGCGAAGAGGGCCTGCGGCGACACCGTCAGCGTCACGATTGCCAGGGGAAGCTGGACGATCGGCGTCGCGTCCGCTGCCGCGGGCACGAATCTCCCCAGGTAGCCGGAGAGGCCGACCGCGTTGAGCGCGATCGCCCCCGAGAAGCCGGCCACGAAGGAGGTCCAGCCGGTCAGGAACCCCGCGGCGGGTCCGAACGCCTCCCGAAGGTAGACGTACTCCGCGCCGGCACGCGGCCGGAACGCGGCGAGCTCGGCATAGGCCATCGCACCCGCGAACACGAGCAGCCCGCCCGTCAGCCAGAGGGCGAGCATCGCCCAGACATTCGGCACCCACCCCGCGATGAGCACGGGGACCAGGAAGATGCCGCTGCCGATGACGTTGGAGACGATGATGGAGGCGCCGTCGAAGGGACCGAGGCGCCGGACGAGCGAGGCGGCGGCCGAAGAGGGTCGGGAAGAACCGGGCACGCAGGCTGGCCGTTCGTGAATCCCGCGTCAGGAGCTGCCGGCCTGCGTCAGGAGCTGCCGGTCGATCGGGAACTCGCCGAGCTTCGCCCACTGCTCGGCCCGGTGCTTGACGAACAGCTCCACCTTCACGTCGACGAAGTCCCGGTGGCGCAGCATTTCGTCGCGCGGCTGCTGGCCCGTGTACCCGAGGTGGGACTCCATCGTGAACGGCCCGACCGAGTCGCCCGGCTCGACGCCGTCCCGGCCGACGGCGCGGACGAGCGCGCTGCCCCATTCCTGCACCTCGCCGGCGCAGGTGCCCGCTTCCGGATCTGCGGGCGACACCTCGGATTCCGCCGCCTCCTGGCCGGGCGTGCTTCCCAGGCAGCGGCGGAACACCCCGTTCAACTGCAGGGTGCGCATCCTGGCGTCCGACACGTTCTGGAGGCGGAACGAGATGGTCGGAACGAGCTTGTTGCCGCCGAGGTCGTCGAGCCCCACGTCCAGCCATCCGGTCGTGATCTGGGTGACGTCCAGGGCGGACTGCACGTCGACCGGATCGCACCCGCCCGCGGCGAGACACCCGGCGAGAGCAACCGCAACGAGGGCACGGCGCAGTCGCATCGAACGGATCATAGTGCCGGCCCGGACGAACAGACCCCGAATTTCATGCCTTCGGGGTGGCCGCGCGAAGCGTGGCCCTGAGAGTTTGGGCACCAGGCGGAGCTGTTCAGGCGACGAATGGTGGGCTAGAAGCCCGAGGTCTCCACGCGCTCCCGGACCTCTTCGAGGGTGACCCGGCCCTCCCGGAACGCGGCGAGATCGCGCGCCGCGACGCGGAGCCGGCCGTCGCGCCCGGCCAGGCCGGTGACGTCCCGCGCCGCCACCGTGAGCCAGGCGTCCTCCGGCAGCATCGCGCCGAGAACAGCTCCGCCCACCAGGAGCGCGTCCGTCAACGAGACCTTCAGCGCCTGCCGGTACACGCGGAGCGGATCGACGACGACGCGGCCGGTTCCGGACGGTGCCCCGCCGGCCGTGGCGCCCGGAGCGTAGCGCGGGCTGGCGGGGCGGCGGGACGCCCGGCCGCCGACACGCTCCCGCGGAGTCGAGCGCGACCCGGAGAGATCGGCCGCGACGCGGCCCCCGTCCGGCCCCGCCACCGGAAGCTCCGCGAGCGGGAACTGCCGGCGCAACATCTGCAGCGTGATGTCCAGGCTAAGCTCGAACGGGTCGAGCCGCTGCATCGACCAGACGATGCTGCGGCGCAGCACGGGGTACTCGACGTCGAAGAAAACGCCGTAGTCCTCGAGTCGAAAGCCCCGCACCTGGATCGGCCCGGCGAACAGCACCAGCCCGGGCACGCCGGCCGGAAGCTGGTCCTCGACCGCGCTGGCGCTGCGGCTCACGGCGCCGGCCAGCACCCGCTCGAGGGTCCGGATCTGCGCCCGGATCGCGGGTTGCCCGCCGGGGGTCTCGGCGGCGGACGGCGCAGGCTGCGCCGCGGCCGAGCCGGCCAGCACGAGACTGCCCGCCACGATTGCCGCCGCGCGTGTCAGTGCGGTTGCGAACATCGTCTCCTCGCTCTACGGGCCCGAGACGCGGACGAGATAGTCCGCGAGCGCGCCCACCTCCTGCTGAACGCGCATCTGATCCTCCCGGCGCTGCAGTTCGAACTCCTGCGCCAGGGCCAGCAGCCGCGTCGCGAACTCCTGCTGCTGCCGGCGCTCGCTCTGCTCGATCAGCGTCCCGATACGCCGCATCAGGACGTCGTCGACAGCCTCCGGCGCCCCCGCCGTCACGGGAACGGCGGGCGCGGCGACCTCGGCGGGCCCCGTGACCTCGGCGGACGCACCGCCCCCCGCCGCCCGGCCCAGCCGAATGACGACTCCGTCTCCCTCCCAGCGGACGTCGAGGACTCCGAGAACGAAGGCCGCCGCGACACACGCCGCCGCCGCGACCCCCCATGCGGGGCGCGAGCCGACCCGTCGCCACCATGGCGCCTCGCGCCGCGGCAGGTCGGACACGATGCGGAAGCCGAGGTCGGCTTCGGGCGGCGCCCAGGCCGCGAGCGAGCGACGGACGGATCGGAGACCGTCGACCTCGGCCGCACAACGCTCGCAGGCGGCCAGATGGGCCTCGATCCGCTCGCGTTCCTCCGCCTCGCACTCGCCGTAGAGGTAGGCGACCAGGTCCTCGCGTCGATCGCAGGTCGATGTGGCGTCCATGGGTCACTCGCTGTCGCGCACCGCGGTGAGGCGCGAGAAGGGAGACGGGCGCCGCTCCGGGAGAGCCGTGCCCGGGCGGATGCCGCGGCGCTCGAGGTGCCCGCGCAGCGCCGCGAGGCCCTGGTACACGCGGGTCTTCACGGTGCTGAGGGGGCAGCCCTGCAGATCGGCGATCTCCTGAAAGGTCAGGCCGTGGTACTCCTTGAGCACGATGGCCGTTCGTTGCTCCTCCGGCAGGCCGGCCATGATTCGCTCGACGGCGCGCCCCAGCTCCCGCCGCATGACCGCCTCCTCCGACGCGTAGCTATCCGGATCGGCCAGGATGTCGAGCGGGCCGGTGTCGGCGTCCACCGGCGGCGCGACCATCGTAACGCGCCGCTCGCGGCGTATCCAGTCGCGGCACAGGTTGAGCGCGATGCGGTACAGCCACGACGAGAACTTGGCCTGTCCCTTGAAGCCGCCGATGGACCGGAAGGCCCGCAGGAACGCTTCCTGGCAGACGTCGCGCGCGTCGTCCTCCTGCCCCAGCACACGGTACGCGAGGGCGAATATCGGCCGCTCCCAACGCACGACGAGCTGGTTGAACGCGTCGGTGTCCCCGCCGGCCGCGAGGGCCACGAGCTGGTCGTCGGTAATCGCCATGCGAGCGTCCGCGCCGCTGAGGTCCCGGCTCCGTTGTATGGCTCCCTATCCTCTATAGACGGACGACAAGCCGTTTCGGACGGTGCGGCCGGGCCACCTCGGGAGCGGCCGGGCAAGCTCGGATGACACGGGCGCGTCCGATTGGCTACAGTGGATCGACTCCCGGCCATGCTCGACGATGCGTTCCTGACCACCGACGATGTGCTGGGGTACCTGCGCGTCAATCTCCGAACGGTCTACCGGCTGATCAAGGCCGGCAAGATCCCCGCCGTCCGCGTCGGTCGCCAGTGGCGGTTCCGGAAGAGCGACCTCGACGCCTGGCTCGAGAGCCAGCGCGCGGGCCGCGCGACCGCCGTGACGCGCAGGCGCGTGCTGGTCGCGGCCGAGGACGACGGGAACGGAACGAACCGGCCCCTGGCCGGAGCCCTCGCGGCCGCCGGCTATGAGGCCGAGGCCGTGGCGGACGGCCGGTCGGCGCTCGATCGGCTGCGGCGCGACGGCGCCGATCTGCTGATCACCGGACTCCGGCTGCCCGTCATGGACGGACTGGCCGTCATCCGCGAGGCACGGCGCACGGACCCGCGGTTGCCGGTCATCATCGTCACCGCCTTCTCGAGCGAGGCCTCCGCCATCGAGGCCGCCAACCTGGGGGTGGCCGGCTATCTGACGCCCCCCTTCACGACTGCCCGGGTCCTTTCGGCGACCGCCAGGGCCCTGGGCGAGTAGTTGCTCCAGATCACGGATCTCCACAAGGCGTTCGGCGACCGGGTGCTCTTCGGGCGGGTGAGCTGGCACTTGCAGCCCGGTGACCGGGTCGGCCTGTGCGGCCCGAACGGCGCCGGCAAGACCACGCTGCTCCGGATGCTGTCGGGCGAGCAGGCGCCCGACTCCGGCACGATCGCGCGGCCGAGCGGCCTGACCGTCGGCTACCTCCCGCAGGACGGCCTGGCCCACCGTGGCCGCACGCTGTTCGACGAGGCGTGCGTGGCCTTCGACACCCTCCTCGCCCTCCGAGCCGAGATGGAGAGCCTCGAGACGGCGCTGGCCGACGACTCGCAGCCGGCGGCCGAGCACGAGGCGCTGCTGGCGCGCTACAGCGAGGTGCAGGAGGCATTCCAGGCGGGGGACGGGTACGGCATCGATGCCCGGGTGCACGGCGTGCTCCGCGGGCTCGGGTTCACCGCGGCCGATTTCGAGCGGCCGACGGAGACCTTCTCCGGCGGGTGGCAGATGCGGATCGCGCTTGCCAAGCTGCTGCTCCGCCGCCCGGGGCTGCTGCTCCTCGACGAGCCGACCAACCATCTCGACCTCGACGCGCGCACCTGGCTGCAGGAGTTTCTCGGCAGCTATCCCCATACGGTGGTGCTGGTCTCGCACGACCGGTACTTCCTCGACAACGTCGTGACCTCCATCGCGGAGGTCGGCATGAAGACGCTGACGACCTACCCGGGCTCGTACAGCGCCTTCGTCGTCGAGCGGGACCGGCGGCTGGCGCAGCTCCGGGAGGCCAAGCGGCGGCAGGACGAGGAAGTCGCCCGCATGAGGGTCTTCATCGAGCGGTTCCGGTACAAGGCGAGCAAGGCGCGCCAGGTGCAGAGCCGCGTGAAGATGCTCGAGAAGGTCACGCCGATCGACGTGCCGCCGGAGCGCAAGCGCGTGCACTTCAAGTTCCCGGCCAGCGTCCGCAGCGGCCGGACCGTGATCGAGCTCGCCAGCGTCGCCAAGCGCTACGGCGACGTCCGCGTGTTCGACGGCGCCAACGTTCACATCGAGCGGGGCGACCGCGTGGCGCTGGTCGGCCCCAACGGCGCCGGCAAGTCGACGCTCATGCGCATGCTCTCCGGGGTCGAGACGCCCGATGCGGGGACCCGCGCCGAAGGGCACAACGTCGTCGCGCAGTACTTCGCCCAGGACGAGGCGACGCGGCTCGACGGCAGCCTCAACGTCTACGAAACGCTCACCGCCGGCGCACCGCTCGACGCGGTGCCCTCCGTCCGCAACATCCTCGGAGGCTTCCTCTTCACCGAGGACGACGTCTACAAGCGCGTGCAGGTCCTGTCGGGCGGCGAGCGCACGCGTCTGGCGGTGGCCCGCATGCTCCTGCGTCCCTCGAACACCCTCCTCCTCGACGAGCCTACGAACCACCTCGACATCGACTCGACGGACGTGCTGCTCGACGCGCTCACCGACTACGGCGGAACGTTGATCTTCGTCTCCCACGACCGCTACTTCGTCGATCGGCTGGCCACCCGCGTCCTCGAGATCGGGGACGGTGACGCCACCCTCTACCCGGGAACCTACAAGGAGTTCCGGTGGCACAAGGAGGGCACCGCTTCGCGGCCGGCGGCCGGCGCCGCGGGCGCCCGCC
>JAGWAJ010000037.1:21609-44501 GCA_021296475.1 Acidobacteriota bacterium | reverse complement strand
GTCGCGGCCGTTCGCGGGCGGCGGCGTCACCAAGTACGGGAAGGGAATGTAGGGCACAGCGTCCATACTGCACTTCACGTTTCGAGGGAAGGGCCCGGCCGGTCCCGAATCGGCCGGGCCCTTCGTGCGATCATCGCGGCATGCGAAGCGAGCTTCTCGTCACCACGGGCCGGCCGGCGGCCGACTTCCGGCTTCCGGACACCGAGGGCCGCGAGCAACGGCTCGCGGACTACCGCGGAGCCTGGCTGCTGCTGGTCTTCCACCGCCATCTGCGCTGACTCCCGTGCCGCCGCCACCTGCTGCAGTTGCAGCAGGCCGCACCCACCCTCGCGGCGCTCGACGTGCGCGTCCTGGTCATCACCTTCGAGCCGGCCGCAGCGGCGGCCGACTACGTTGCCGAGACCGGCTGTCCCTGGCCGGTCGTCTCGCAGGAGAGCCGCGCGCTGTACGGCGCCTACGCCATGGGGCGCGTGAAGCTGCGCCATCTCGTCGGGCCGTCGACGTGGGCGGCCTACTGGCGCGAGCTCCGGCAGGGCGTCCTCCCGCGCCGGCCGGCCGCCGACACGTTCCAGCAGGGCGGAGACGTCCTGATCGACCCCGCCGGCATAGCGCGGTTCGTGCACGTCGGCACTGGCCCGGGAGACCGTCCGACCGTCGAGCGCATCCTGCGGGTCCGCCGCGCGGCGTTCGGAGCGCGCCCGGACCCGGGCGACGAGTCTGCGCCGTAGTACGGCGCGGGCTCGTGTGGGCAAGGCCAGGCCGGAAGCGAAGCCGCAGGTTCCCGGGCCGGGCCCGTCAGGGCGCGCGCCCGTGCAGCTCGGTTTCGAGCAGCGTGCCCCAGTGCGCATCGAAGGGGTGGACCACCCCGACGCGGGTCGGGCCGCGGTAGACGGGACGCCCCTCGTTGGCCCACGCGAACAGCGATCCCTGCAGGTTGTGCACCTCCGCGACGCCGCGTTCCCGGAGCCGGGCCGCCAGCGCGGACGAGCGGACGCCGACGGAGCAGTAGGCGACGACGACGGCATCCGGCGGCGACTGGCGGACGATGCGGAGCGCCGCGTCGACCGACGGCGCGTGGTGCGCGGCGGGCAGGTGTGAGACGGCGTACTCCTCCGCCTCGCGTGCGTCGAGCAGCACGACCGGTCGCCGGCCGGCGTCGAGCGTCTCCGCCAGGCGGGCCGTCGTCATCTGCGGCACGTCCGGGTAGTTGTCGGCGATGAGGCGGTCGACGTCGGTCCAGGACGGCGCCAGGGAAGGGGGGGCGCACGCCGCGGAGGCGGCGAGCCAGATCGCAAGCCCTGCCGCACCGGCGGCGGACGGAAAGCGCGTTGCGCTGGCCCGCCCCGACACGGACGGGCGCATTGGGAGATGGCGCTGGCGCGGCACTCCTGTCTCCAGCGATCGGCGGCGGGACTCCTACGCCCGGCGCTGCTGGCGATGGCGGCTCACCGCGAGCGCCGCCTCTGCGCGGTTGGGGTCGATGAAGCCCTTGAAGTAGGCGCCCTCGTCGATGGCCACGGCCGGCGATGCGATGCGGCCCTCGACGGAGCCGCTGGGTCGGATCTCCACGAGCTCGGACGCGGAGAAGGTGCCCGTCGCACGGCCCAGGACGGTCACGGTGCGGGCGACGATGTCGGCTGTGACGGTCGCATCGTGGCTGATCGCCACGCCGTGCTCCAGAACGGTCAGCTTGCCGTCGAGGCGGCCCTCGATGATCAGGTGCTCGGAGGCCGTGACCTCGCCCTTGATGCTGACGGTCCGGCCGAAGCGCGTTACGTCCTCGGAGGAGTCCGGTCCCGGGTCGGTCGCGGGCGCGTCGTCATGGGGCTGAATGGGCCGCAGCTTGGCCACGTGGTCCCTCCGCCCGCCGGTCGGTCGCGGCGGCAATGCACGAGGTGGAGCGGGAGACGGGGGTCGAACCCGCGACCTTCAGCTTGGGAAGCTGACACTCTACCACTGAGTTACTCCCGCTCAGAGACTCGGCGGCACCCCAGTCTACCGGCCCGGCCCCGCGTTGCCAAATGGCGCCCCGGTCAGGCGCCCCGTCGAATGACGTCGAGCACCTCGTCGCGCTTCTCCGCCATGAGCTCGGGGCTCGCCGCTTCGAGATTGAGGCGGATGAGCGGTTCGGTGTTCGACGGCCGGACGTTGAAGTGCCACGCGTCGTACTCCGCGGAGACGCCGTCCATCCGGTAGACGCGTGCGTCGCCGTACCGTGCCGCCAGCCGCTCGATCGTATCGCGCACGGCATCCATGTCGGCCATCGCGGTGTTGATCTCGCCGGAGATGAAGTAGCGCCCGCGCAGCGGCGCCAGGAGCCCGCTGAGGGTCTCCCCGCGGACCGACATCAGCTCGAGGAGCAGCAGGGCGGGTATGAAGCCGTTGTCTGCGAAGTAGTTCTCCCGGAAGTAGTAGTGGCCGGTCACCTCGCCGCCGAACACGGCGTCCTCCTCCCGCATCCGCTTCTTGAAGAAGGCATGGCCCACCCGGTTCATGAGCGCCGTGCCGCCGTGCGACCGCACCACGTCCGCGACGGCGTGGCTGGCCCGGACGTCGTAGATGATCGTCGACCCGGGCTGCTTGCGGAGGAAGGCCTCGGCGAGCAGCGCCGTGACGAAGTCGCCGGGCACGAACCCGCCCTCCCCGTCGATGAAGAAGCAGCGGTCGGCGTCCCCGTCCCACGCGATCGCCCCGTCCGCCCCGTCCGCCCGCACGCGCTCCACGATGTGGCGCCGGTTCTCTTCGAGGAGCGGGTTCGCCTCGTGGTTGGGAAACGCCCCGTCGACTTCGAAGCAGAGCCGGGTGGTGCGGCACGACAGGCGGTTGAACAGCGGCGGCGCAACCAGCCCGCCCATGCCGCTCCCGGCGTCGAGCACCAGCGAGTAGGGCCGGACGGCGGCAGGGTCGATGAAGCCCAGCACGTGCTCGACGTAGGCGTCGAGGATGTGGGCGGCCCGCAGGCTGCCGCGCGCCGCGGGTGGCGCGGGAATGCGGTCTCCGACGACCATGTCGCGGATCTCCGCGATGCCCGCGTCGCCGCTCAGCGGGAGCGCCTGCCGGCGCACGAGCTTCATTCCGTTGTACTGCTTCGGGTTGTGGGACGCCGTGATCTCCGCCCCGCCGTCGAGCCCATCGCGGGCGACGCCGTAGTAGAGCATGTCGGTGCCCACGAGGCCGTAGTCGACGACGTCGGCGCCCTGCGTGCGCGCCCCATCGATGAAGGCCGCGGCGAGCTCCGGCGACGAGAGGCGCATGTCCCGGCCGACCGCGATGCGTCCGGCGCCGAGGAAGGCGACGAAGGCCCGGCCGATCCGCGCGGCGATGTCCGCGGTGATCTGGTCGGGATGGATGCCGCGGATGTCGTAGGCCTTGAAGATGCCGGGATCCGGAGTTCGAGTCATGGATGGCGCCGGTCTCCAGCCGGTCTGCCGGGCCGCCGCGCGCCCTGGCGGGCGGGGCGGGAGTCTACGGCGCAGACTCCTGGTAGCCGGCGCGCGTGTAGGGGGTGACGTGGGAGTCGTCGCCGAGGACGACCGACGGGCCGAGCTCGGCGTGGGCGCCTATCCGGCAGCGGTGGCCGACGATCCGTCGCCGACGACCGTGTCCGGCCAGAGGATCGCGCCGTCGATCCTGGCATCCGCCCCGACGACGACCGAGCGGCCGACTACACTGCCGGCCCCGATGCGCGCGCCGCGGCGCACGGTGGCGCCGGGGGCGACGTAGCAGGGGCCCTCGACCCGCGCGCCGGCCTCCAGCGTGGCGCCGTCGGCCACCACGCGATTGCCGGCGGCCGCACCGGCGAACGGCGGGGCCGCGCAGCGTCCGTCCAGGATGTCGCGGTGGGCCTGCCGGTAGCTGGCCGGCGTCCCGATGTCCCGCCAGCGCTCGACGTGGGCGACGAACGTCTCGCCGCGCTCGACCAGGGACGGGAAGTAGCTGCGCTCGATGGAGTACTTCGTGTCCGGCGGGATGCGGTCGAACGTCTCCGGCTCGAGGACGTAGATGCCCGCGTTGATGGTGTTGCAGCGGATCTGGTCCGGCTCGGGCTTCTCCACGAAACGGAGGACGCGGCCGTCCGGAGCGGTCTCGACCAGCCCGTACGCGGCGGGGTCGTCGACCGGGGTGAGGACGATCGTGGCCCGCGCCCGCCGGTCACGGTGCAGCTCCACCAGGGCCCCGAGATCGATGCCGGTGAGCACATCGCCGTTGAAGACGATGGTCGTCCCGTCGAGATGCGGCTCCGAGTACTTGATCGCCCCGCCCGTCCCGCGCGGATCCGGCTCGACGACGTAGCGGATCGGCAGGCCGGCGCCCGCGCCGTCGCCGACCTGCGCCCGAATGCGGTCCGGCTGGTAGTTGAGGCTCAGGATCACCTCGTCGATTTCGGGCAGGCGCTTGAGGACGTCGATCTGGTGATACAGGAACGGCCGATCGAAGATTGGCACGATCGGTTTCGGAGTGTTGACGGTCAGCGGGCGGAGGCGCGTGCCGAATCCGCCCGCGAGCAGAACCGCCTTCATGCCCTGCGATCATAGCGCGGGGGCTTGGGGGGTGTGGGTGCGAAGGGATACAATGAGGGAGCAGCCGGGCACCCGCCGGGAGCTCCCCATGAACCTGCCCAACACGCTGACCCTGGGGCGCATCTTTCTGGTTCCTCTTCTGGTCGTCGTACTGCTGACCAAGTTCGAGGCCGAGCTCGTCTTCGGCGTGCCCAAGGAGGTCCTGGGCGCCGCCATCTTCGGCCTCGCCGCCGTGACCGACTGGCTGGACGGCTATCTGGCCCGCCGGCGCAACGAGATCACGCAGTTCGGCCAGATGATGGACCCGCTCGCGGACAAGCTGCTCATCACGGCGGCGCTCGTCTCCCTCGTGCAGATGGGCCGGGCGGAGACGTGGATGGTGGCCATCATCCTCGGCCGCGAGCTCGCGGTCACCGTGCTCCGGAGCCTCGCCCACGGCCGCGGCGTCACGATGCCGGCATCGAGGCTCGGCAAGCTCAAGATGGCGCTGCAGGTGGTCGCGGTGCTGCTGCTGATTCTGGGCAGCCGGGTCTGGCTGTTCGATGTGCTCGGGCAGGTGGCGCTCTGGCTGGTCCTGGTGACGGCGGTCACCTCCGCGTTGCCCTACTACCGCCGCTTCCGCATCCTGGCGGAGCCGAACGTGACCGACTTCGAGAGCGCTCGCCATCGACTCGCCCGTGACGACCGCGGGGGGCAGCCCGAGGACGAGCGCGCCGGCGTCGGGCGCGGGGCCGCCACCGGCTGACGCGCGGCCCTGCGGTCGCGTTGGGAGTTCCGCTGCCGCGGAGCTTCCGCGCGCAGGCCGGCCGGCCGACCGACCTCAACACGCAGTCCGTGCCGACGGGTTACGGGCTGTCCGGATTCATCCCGATCATGGGCTGTCCGGATCCACCCGGTCACGGGCTGTCCAGATCCATCGAGGTCCTGAGGGCCGCGATCTGCTCCGCGGCGTCCTCGAGGAACTCCGTGCTCGGGTACTCCGCGACGAGGCGCTCGAACATCGGCAACGCCTCGCGGCCCCGGTCCGACGCCGCCAGCGAGGAGGCGAGATGGTAGTAGATCTGGTCTCGTCGCGTGTAGCCCGGGTCGTCGTCGAGGATCTCCCGGAACCGGTCGATGGCGCCGGGGTAGTACTTGTTGCGGTAGTAGAACCGCCCGACGACGAAGCTGGAGTCGCTGAGGCGGTCGCGCGCCTCGCGGAGCCGGTTTCGCACCTCGGCGAGCAGGGCGTCGTCGACTCCTGAGGCGAACGTCGGGTTCGTCACCGCCAGCTCGATGAACCGCTCGAACTCGCCGATGGCTTCGTGTGTCTCCGTCTGATCGCGCTGCGGCGACCGCATCTGCTCGAAGTAGACCATGCCGAGCAGGTACTGCGCGCGTGCCGAGAGCCGGTGCGAGGGGTACAGCCGAAGGAACTCGCGGAGGTCGGCCTGCGCCGCCACGTAACTCGCCAGCGTCCCCTCGCGGAAGTAGGTCTCGCCTACCCTGAGGCGGGCGTCGGCGCGCAGGGCGCTCTGCGGGTAGTTGTCGCGGATCTGGACGTAGTACTCGCGGGCGCGGCTCCAGGACTCCTCTTCCATGGCGGCCTCGGCCCGTTCGTACAGCAGCCGGTCGGCTTCGGCGGTGGCCGGGGTGATCTCCGGTTCGGGAGTGCCGCAGCCGAGGGCGGCGCCCGCCAGCAGCGCAAGGCACGCTGCGCCGGCGGCGAACGGGGCCGGTCGCGTCGGACGCGCGCCGGCGGGACGGGGGCGAGGAAGGTGGCCAGCCATGGGAACTCCGCTCGTGTCTCCCGGTTTCGGATCGCCGCCGGCGCCGGCCCGAGGCCGGCCCGGGCGGCGGTCGATCGGATCCGCGTCGTTCATGTCAGCAGCTCGCATATCTCGTTCGGGAGGCGCCGCGGCCGTCCCGTCGCGTCGGTGGATGCGTGCAGGGTATGCCCGGTCGCGAGCAACGTCCCGTCGTCCGCGCGGTGCACCTCGTAGCGGAACTCGACGCGGACGGCGGACCGCAGCCCGCCGTTCGTCGAAACGTCGAGCTCGTCGTCATAGCGCGCCGGCGCCCGGTAGCGGCAGAGCGCCTCGACCACCGGCAGCAGGATTCCGTCGCGCTCCAGGTCGCGGTAGCGCCGCCCGAGGCGGCGCAGCAGATCCGTGCGGCCCACCTCGAACCACGTGAGGTAGTTTCCGTAGTAGGCGATCCCCATCGCGTCGGTCTCGGCGTAGCGCACGCGGACGCGGGACGACGTCGACGGCACGGTCAGCCCCGGCTCGGGACCGCCGGCGTCGTCACCGGCTGCGCCGCCCCGCGCAGCTCCCGCGTCGCCGCGGCGGCATCGTCAGTTCCGAAAATGGCGGAGGCCGCCACGACGATCTCGGCCCCCGCGTCGACGACCTGCGCGACGTTGCCGGCGTGGACCCCGCCGTCGATTTCCACCGGCGCCGGGTTGCCCGCCGCGTCGAGCAGCCGCCGCACCGCGTCCACCTTGGAGATGCTCGACGGAATGAACGCCTGGCCGGCGAAGCCGGGGTTGACCGACATCACGACGACGTAGTCGAGCTGGTCGGCCACCGGCTCGAGCACCCCGGCCGGGGTCGACGGGTTGAGCGCGGCGCCGGCCCGGACCCCGAGCGAGCGCAGCGCGCCCAGCGTGCGGTGGAGGTGGGGCGATGCCTCGACGTGCACGGACATCATCGACGCACCCGCCTTCGCGAAGGCCTCGATGTGACGCTCGGGCTCGACGATCATCAGGTGCACGTCGAGCGGTACCGCCGACGCGCGGGCGAGCGCGGCCACGATCGGAATCCCGATCGTCAGGTTGGGCACGAAGCGCCCGTCCATCACGTCCACGTGGATCAGGTCGGCGCCGCCTGCCTCCACCGATCTCACCGCCGCCCCCAGCGCCGCGAAGTCGGCGGCGAGGATCGAGGGCGCGATTCTGAGCGTCCGGGGCGGCATGGTCAGCGGCTGACTTCGAGCGAGATCGGCTCGCCCGGGGCAATCTGAAAGCCTGCGGCCGGTGCCTGCCGGAGGATGACGCCGGAAGGCACACCGGGGTAGGGATGGTCGGCCACGACGCTCACACGGAACCCGCGGGTGCGGAGGATGTCCGCGGCCGAGTCGCCGCCCACCCCGATCAGATCCGGCATGACGTAGGTCTGCCCGCGCTCGCCGCGGTTTACGAGCAGCGAGACGGTGTCCCCGCTGCCGGAGGGGGGAGGCTCCTGGGCGACGACGGCGCCGGTCGGGTAGCGGTCGGAGCGGATCTCGGCCACGCTCTCGATGACGATGTCGTTGTCGATGAGCCGCCGGCGAGCGCCCCCCTCGGACTCGCCGATGACGGGCGGCACCTCGCCCGCCGTCGGGCCTGAGCTCAGCCAGAGCTTGACGCTCCGCCGGCTGCGGGTCGTGGCGCCGGGACTCGGATCCTGCTCGGCGACCTCGCCGGCTCCGATCGTCGCGTGAATGCGGCGCAACGGCTCGAGGCGTGCCGCCAGGCCGGCCGCGGCCAGCGTCGACGTCGCTTCCTCGGCCGTCTGGCCGGTCACGTCGGGCGTCGGGATCTCGCGGGTCCTCAGCCCCACCTGGAGCCCGCCCAGGGCGGAGAGCCCGAACGTTGCCGCCAGTGCGCCCGCGATGGCGACGATCCGGACCGCCTTCACGACCTGACCGGGGAGCTGCATGCGACCCTCCATTTTACTGGAAGGGCTCCGGCCTGACCAAGGGCCGGCTTGCCGGGGCGGCGTGGCGGCGGGCGGCGACGGGGTCAGGGTTTCCGTTCGAGTACCGCTCCGAAGAAGGCCTGCAAGCCGTCCCGGAACGGCAGCGTGCGGAAGCAATCCGCGGCGTCGAGGAAGCGCGCCGCTTCCGGCGCCGCCGGCCGCACGATTCGGAAGTGGGGGTGCCTCTGCCGAAAGCGGGCGACGACGTGCTCGTTCTCCTCCGGTTCGCCGGAGCAGGTGGCGTAGACGAGCCGCCCTCCGGCGCGGACGGTGGCGGCGGCGCGGGCGAGGAGGGCGTCCTGCCGGTGGGCAAGACTCGCGAGGCGGTCCGGCGTCACCCGCCAGCGGATGTCCGGGTCGCTCCGGAGCGTGCCGAGCCCCGAGCAGGGCGCATCCACGAGCACGCGGTCGAAGATGGGAGCGAACGGCAACGGCCGAGCGGCGTCGAGGCGCACGAGGCGGACGCACTCGGCGCGGCAGCGCCGGACGGTCGCCTCCAGCACCGCCAGCCGGCGGGGGCGGAGGTCGGCGGCGACCAGCACGCCCCGGCCCGCCATGTCGCCCGCGACGCCGACGGTCTTGCCGCCCGGGGCCGCGCAGACGTCGAGCACCCGCATGCCTGGCCCCGCCTCGACCAGCGCCACGACGAGTTGCGCGGCTTCGTCCTGCACCAGGATGTCGCCGTCCGCGAACTCGGGGGTGGAACCGGGGTGTCCGGTGCTGACGTCGAGCGCATCCGGGGCCCAGCGGCCCGCGGCGGCGCGCACGCCCTGTGCCGCGAGGCGTTCGGCGGCCTCCTCGCGGGTGGCGCGGAGCCGGTTTGCGCGGAGCGAGACCGGGGCGGGCTCGTTGTCGAAGCGGGCCCACGCCACCGCGTCGTCGAGCCCGTGGCGGTCGAGCCAGCGCTCGGCCAGCCAGCGCGGGTGCGACAGCGTGATGGCGAGGTAGTCGAGTGCCTCGGCGCGTGCCGTCTTCCCTGCGGACCGGGGTGCGGAGGGCAGCGATGCCGGGCACCGCGGGTCCGAGAGCCTGCGGAGCAGGCCGTTCACGAACCGGTCGGCCCCGGGTCGCGCGACCTCGCGGGTCAGGGAGACGGCGTCGTGCACGGTGGCGTGCGCGGGCACCCGGTCGAGGAACCGGAGCTCGAAGACGCCGGCCCGCAGCACGTCGAGCACCGCGGCGTCGACGCGGCCGAGCGGCCGCTCGGCGACCTGGCCCAGCAGGTGATCGATCGCCGCCCGCCAGCGCAGCGCACCCGCCGCGATGGCGCCCGCCAGAGCCCGGTCGCGCGCATCCGCCAACCCGCCGCGGGCGCGCTCGAGGGCGGTCGCCAGGTCGGCGCGGCCGGTGTGCACCGTCCGTAGGACCTGGTGTGCGGCGCGCCGGGCCGGAGAGGTCACGGCGCCGGGTCGAAGCGGAGGCCCGGCGTCCAGCGGCGCCCCGCGAGAAACGCGCGCGCCGGGAGCGGCCGGCGTCCCTCGGGTTGGATCTCCGTGATCGCGAGAACCGACCCGCCGCCGGCGGCGGCGACGAGCCGATCGCCGGACGCCTCCACCAGCCGGCCCGGCGCAGGGTCGGCCGCCCCGGCGACGACGCCTGCACCATCCCCGGCGCCCGCCTCCGGGATGCGGCTGCGCAGAATCAGGTAGCGGGCGCCGTCGAGGTAGGTGAACGCGTGCGGCCAGGGATGCAGGCCGCGTACCTGGTTGTGGAGCGCGCGGGCCGGACGGCTCCAGTCGATCCGCCCGTCGTCGCGGGTCAGGCGCGGCGCGAAGGTCGCCGCGGCATGGTCCTGCGGGGTCTCGGTGGCGGTTCCGGCTTCGATCTCGGCCACGGCTTCCAGCAGCAGGTCGGCCCCCAGCTCGGCCAGCCCCTGCTCGACGGCGCTGCTCGTCGCGTCGGGCCCGATGGCGAGCGGCCGCCGCGCCAGCATCGGGCCAGCATCCATCTCGCGGACGAGGCGGATGATGGTCACCCCGGTCCGCGTCTCGCCGGCGAGGATCGCCCGCTGGATCGGCGCGGCGCCGCGGTACTCGGGCAGCAGCGAGGCGTGGACGTTGAAGGTCCCGAGCCGCGGGGTCTCGAGCAGGGGGTCGGGCAGAATGCGGCCGTAGGCCGCGACGACAGCTACGTCGGGCTCGTACGCCGCGATCTGTTGCCGGACGGCGTCCGACGCCAGCCGTTCCGGCTGGAGCACCGGGATGCCGTGTTCCGCCGCGAGACTCTTGACTGGCGACGGGCTGACGCGGCGCCCCCGGCCCCGCGGCCGGTCCGGGCGGGTGACGACGGCAACGACGGGGTGCGGGGAGGCGAGCAGGCGTGCGAGCGTGGGGACCGCGAAGCCCGGAGTTCCGAAGAAGACGGTCTTTACCATTTGCCGGTGCGTTGCAGCTTGTGGATTTTGCGTACTATCAACTCTCGCCTGAGCCCGCGGAGCCGGTCCAGGAAGAGCGAGCCGTCCAGGTGATCGAGCTCGTGCTGGAGCGCGCGGGCGAGCAGGCCCGTGCCCTCGACCTCGATCGTCTCCCCGTCCCGGTCGAGTCCGCGAACGACGAGGCGGGACGGCCGGCGGACCTTGGCGGCGAACCCCGGAACGCTCAGGCACCCCTCTTCCTCGCTCTGGACGCCCTCCTTCTCCACGACGGCCGGGTTGACCAGGACCACGAGGTCGTCGACGTTGCGGCCGACCGACGGATCGGCCACGAACACCCGCAGCGGCACCCCGACCTGCGGTGCGGCGAGGCCGACGCCCGGCGCGGCGTACATCGTCTCGACCATGTCGTCGATCAGGGATCGCACCTCCGCGGTCAGCTCGGCCACGTCTTCCGCCCGGCGCCGGAGGACCTCGTCGCCGTAGCGCACGATGGGACGGATCATCGACCGCATTGTAGTGCGTGGATGCGTACCGCCGCGGGCCGGGCACGGCGGAGACGGCGCCGGGCGCCGGCTTCGGCTCACGACGGCAGGTTCCTTGCATGCCGGCCGCCGCGATGTCTGGGCGAGCCCCCTGGCCGCGTCCACGCCGCCACCACCCCCATGCGCTGGCAGGCCGCCCGGAGGGCGATTCTCCCGACCCCTCCGATCTGCTGGGGAGCAGTCCCGCCATGGTCGAGCTGCGGCGCGCGGTGCTGCAGGCCGCCGCGGCGCCGTTTCCGGTGCTCGTGGAGGGAGAGAGCGGAACGGGGAAGGAGCTCGTCGCACGCTCCGTCCACGCCTGCGGGCCGCGCCGCGCGCAGCCGTTCGCAGCCATCAACTGCGCCGCCTTCAGCGACGAGCTGCTCGAGACGGAGCTGTTCGGGCATGCCCGCGGCGCCTTCACCGGCGCCGTCTCCACCCGCCGCGGCCTGTTCGAGGAGGCCTCGGGCGGCACCCTGTTCCTCGACGAGGTGGGCGAGCTCTCCCCGCGGGCGCAGGCCAAGCTGCTCCGCGTGCTGCAGGACGGCGAGATCCGGAAGGTCGGCGAGAGCGTCTCCCGGCACGTCGACGTGCGTATCGTCGCCGCCACCAACCGGCGACTCCGCGACGAGGTGCACGCGGGGCGGTTCCGCTCCGACCTGCTGTACCGCCTGGAGGTGGGCCGCCCCGCCGGGAGCGCGGCGTGGACTGGGCGCGGGGCGCGGCCCACTTCTGGGAGGAGACGGCGCGGCAGATCGGAGGCCGCGGGCCGCTCGCGGCGCGCACGGTGGCGGCACTGACCGCCTACGACTGGCCGGGCAACGTGCGCGAACTGCAGAACGTGCTGGCGGGCGTGGCGGTCGGGGCGCCGGCGCGCGGCAGGGTCGGTCCCGAGGCGCTGCCGGCCCGCGTCTCCCGCGCGGTGGCCGAGACCCGCCCGACCCTCGAGGCGGCGCGGCGAGACTTCGACCGGCAGTTCGTGCGCGAGGCCCTCAGCCGTGCGGGGGGCAGGCGGACCTACGCGGCGCGCGAGCTGGGCCTGACGCGGCAGGGGCTCGCGAAGCTGGTCAAACGGCTCGATCTGTAGGGCCCGGTGTCATACCGGGCCCGGTGTCATAATCGGCGCACCAAGGGAGGCACCATGACCGATCGCCGGGTCCGATCCCGTTCCACGCCGTCCTGCTCCCGTTCCACGCCGTCCCGCCGCCGGCCGCCTCGCGCCCGCCGCGCCGTCGCGCTGCTCGTCGCGCCCGCCGCCATGGCCGCCGCCGCGCCGGCCGCGGCCCAGGAGGAGGCGCCGCCCCGCATTCCACCGCTGGAGTCGGTCGAGGAGGGCATCAACATCACCCGGACCCTGGCCAACCACCCGGCGCTCGCCGAGGCCTGGCTGGGCTTTGCGCGCTACGTGCTGGGCGACAACACGCTGCCGCCGCGGGATCGCGAGCTCCTGATCCTGCGCATCGGCTACCTCCGCGGCTCGGAGTACGAATGGGGCCAGCACACCCGCATCGCGCGCTCGGTCGGGGTGACCGACGAGGAGATCCTGCGCGTCATCGACGGTCCGGACGCGGCCGGCTGGTCGACCTTCGACAGCGCCCTGCTGCGCGCCGTGGACGAGTTGCACCACGACTCCGAGGTGAGCGACGCGACCTGGGCCGAGCTCTCGGGCCGCTACGACACCCGGCAACTCATGGATCTCGTGTTCACGGTCGGCCAGTACAACCTGGTGTCGATCGCGCTGCGGACGTTCCGTGTGCCGCTCGACGAGGGCGTCGAGGGGTTCCCCCGCTAGCACACTTCGCTGGTATGATCGGTGACCGCATGGCGGCCAAGGGGATCAGGAAGAACGAGTCAGGAATGAGAACAACACTTCGCTGGCGACGAGCGCTGCTCGTCGCGACGTTCATGGCGGTCGGGGTCGCGTTCGGCGCGGGGGCGGCGTACGCCCAGAGCGGCGACGTCGCCCGGAGCTGGGACGGCCGCCCGGACCTCAACGGAGTCTGGCAGTCGATGAGCACGGCGAACTGGAATCTGGAGGACCACCCCGCCGGGCCAGGTCATCCCGATCTGGGCGCCATCGGCGCGATTCCTCCCGGCCAGGGCGTCGTCGTGGGCGGGGAGATCCCCTACACCGCGGAAGCCCGGCAGCAGCGGGACGAGAACTTCGCCAACCGGATGAGCGACGATCCCGAGGCGAAGTGCTTCATGCCGGGCGTGCCGCGCGCCACCTACATGCCGCACCCCTTCCAGATCATCCAGGGCGACCGGAAGGTCCTGCTGATCTACGGCTTCGCGGACGCGAACCGCACCGTCCACATGGACCTGGAGCCCGAGCCGGCCCCGATCGACAGTTGGATGGGGCGCTCGTTCGGCCGGTGGGAGGGCGACACGCTCGTCGTCGACGCGGAGGGGTTCAACGGCGAGGCGTGGCTGGATCGAGCCGGCAATTTCGCGACCAACGCGCTCCGCGTCGAGGAACGCTACACGCCTCTCGGGCCGAACGTGCTGCGCTACGAGGCGACGCTCGAGGATCCGAACGTGTTCACGGAGCCGTGGCAGGTCAGCCTGCTGCTCTATCGCCGGCTGGAGGAGAACGCCCGCGTGCTGGCGTTCAAGTGCGTCGAGTTTTCGGAGGATCTCCTGTACGGGCATCTGCGCAGGGAGCCGACCCGCTAGGAGTCTGCGCCGACCCGCTAGGAGTCTGCGCCGTGGCAACGGCGCCGCCCCTCGCGGGCGGAGCGACTGCCGGAGGGTCGGTTGGGGCACCAGACGGAGCCGTCAGGCGACGAATGGTAGGTGAATGCGGTCGACCGGACCGCGGAGGAATCGCGTCATGACACTGAGACGGACCCGCGTTGGACTGGCGATCCTCGCCGTGGGGCTGCTGGCCGTTGCGGCCCCGGACGACGTTCGGGCGCAAGCCGAATACAACGTCAACATCACCTCGTCCGCGCCGGCCGAGTCCGTGCGCTGGTACGCGCAGCACCTCGACTGCGCGCCGCTCGCGGACCGGGACGACACCGCCGACTGTTACGGCACGGAGGTGACCTTCGTCACCCAGCCGACGATGGGCAGCACGCAGGGCACCGGGATCAACCACATCGGCTTCTCGTTCGCCGACGTGACGGCGAAGATGGACGGGCTCGAGGCCGTCGGCGTGCGGGGTTCCGGGGTGCGGCTGCAACGCTTCCCGGGAGGCGCGACGCTGCGCGAGGCCCCGGGCGGCTACCTGCACGGCTACATCTTCGACCCCTGGGGGACGCGGATCGAGCTGTTGCAGGATGAGGAGACCGTCGGCTTCCACCACGTCCACCTGAGCGCGGTCGACCCGCAGGAGACTCTCGGCTGGTACGAGCGGATGCTCGGCGGTGAGCCGGCCACGCACGCCGGCCAGGACGAGGGCCTCCGCTTCGGGGACGCCTGGCTCTTCGCCACCGAGCACCCCGACGGCATCCCGGCCACGACCGAGGGCCGCGCCGTCGACCACATCGGCTTCATCGTCGACGACATCGACGCCGCCGCCGCGGATCTGGCGTCGGCCGGGGTCGACTTCCAGCAGGAGCCCGCCGTGCCCGAGAACGCTCGGACCTCGGCGCGGCGCGCCTTCGTATACGGGCCGGACAACGTCCGGGTGGCGCTCCTCGAGACCGGGTATGCGGGGGTGGACGCGTCCAGCACGGCGCCCGTCTTCGCCGACGTGACCGAGCCCTACGACACGCCCCGCACGCCGTGGGGCGAGCCTGACCTGCAGGGGGTGTGGACCGGGAACGCCTCGCACGGCATCCCGCTGGAGCGGCCCCTCGACCTCGCCGAGATCGAGGCGCTGACGCCGGAGGAGGCGGTGGCGCGGCGCGAGCGCGGCACGCTGGGCAGCATCTGGGGCTACGAGCGGGAGTGGCGCGACACGACCCTCGGCTACGACCAGAACGCCCCGTCGACGCAGGTGGCGATGATCATCGACCCGCCCGACGGCCGGATCCCGCCGATGACGGCCGCCGGCGAGACGCGCGCCGCCCGCATCGCGGCGGAGCGGCGCCGCTACACGAACAGCAACATCGCCGGCCCCGAGGAGGCGACGCCGTTCGTCCGCTGCATCACCCGCGGGCTGCCGGGAATGATGTTCCCGGGGGTCTACAACAACGGCCTGCAGATCTACCAGGGCCCGGGCTTCGTGGCCATCCAGAAGGAGATGATCCACGAGACGCGTGTGATCCCGACCACCCCGCAGGCGAAGGACGGCCGGCAGCTCACCTCGTGGCTCGGCAGCGCGCAGGGCCAGTGGGAAGGCGACACGCTCGTGGTCGAGACGACCAACTTCAACGACGAGGCGTCGTACCGCGGGTCGAGCCCCGACATGGTGCTGACCGAGCGCTTCACGCGCATCAGCCCGACGCGGCTCGAGTACCAGTTCACGGTAGACGACCCCGCCGTCTGGACGGCGCCCTACACCGGCCGCTTCACGTTCGACGAGGACGACACGCAGTTCGAGCTGGTCGAGTACGCCTGCCACGAGGGCAACTACGGCATGTTCAACATCCTGAGCGGCGCGCGGGCGCGCGACCGTGAGGCGGCGGAGGGCAGCCGGTAGGCGGGCCGTCACGCACCAGGAACAGCACGACAGCGAGGTATCACCGATGCGGAGCAGACTGACAACTACCCTTGCGGCCGTCGGGCTCGCCATTCTGGTGGCGGGCGCGTCGGCGCTCGCGCACCACGCGTTCTCGGCCGAGTTCGACGCGACGAAGCCGGTCGCGTTGCGGGGAAAGATCACCAAGATGGAGTGGATCAACCCGCACGCCTGGATGCACATCGAGGTGACGAACGAGGACGGCACGGTCGACGCGTGGATGATCGAGGCGGGCCCCCCGGGAGCGCTCGTGCGCCGCGGCTGGCGCCGCGACTCGGTCGTCCCCGGCACGGAGGTGCTCGTCGAGGGCTACCAGGCCATCGACGGTGCGTTTCGGGCCAACGGGCGCGACGTCACCTTCCCCGACGGCACCCGGCTCTTCGCCGGCTCGTCCGGTACCGGGGCCCCGCGCGACGGGCGGGACCCGACCGAGCCGCCGCGGTAGAGCTTCTCAACACCCCGCGCCCCCCGGGACGACCGCGCCCGGGGGCGCGGGTGATTTCGCCCTCCTCACCGTCCGGGTCTCCTCCCGCGTTGAACCATCCACTCGCGGACCAGCCAGTGTCTGACGAAGCCGCGAACGGCCTGCACCTCGCGGATTTGTCGATCCGCAACTTCCGGGGCATCGATCGCCTCTCGATCCGGCGATTGGGTCGTGTCACCCTGCTCGGCGGCCGAAACGGGGCGGGCAAGACGACCGTCCTCGAGGCCGTGAGAACATACGCCGCGCGCGGAGATCGGAACACCCTCAACGGGTTGCTGGACCAGCGCGAGGAATTCGTCGCTGCCCTCGATGAGGATCACGATCCGGTCGCCTCCCCGGACTACGCTGCTCTCTTCCACGGTCGGACTGCGATATCGGGATGCCCAATCTCCATCGGCCCCACCTCGGGCGCCGACGACCTCCGCATCGAGGTGTCCACGCCCGCCGACTGGTCGCAGGAGCAGATGGGGATGTTCGCCGATCTCCTCATGGAACTGGGACGCCAGGGTCTCGCCGGGGAGATCGACCTGCAGGCCGTCAAGATTCTGTACCGAGGCAAGGAGAGGCTGCTGCCGTGGCTAGCCCTCGGGAGTGGTTCGCACGCGGTTCGGTCACGGCGCCCCTTGCAGCGCGGCCTCTTCAAGGAGGAGAAATGGCCGGTGGTGGAGTGCGAGGCCCTGGGGCCGGGGCTGCCCACCAACCGGCAGCTCGCCCGCTACTGGGACAGCGTGACCCTGACCGAGGAAGAAGACCTCGCGCTACAGGCTCTGCGCCTGACGGATGACGCCATCGAGCGCGTTGCCCTGGTTGGCGACGAGGATGCACGCTACCGCGCGATCGGCCGCCGCGTGGTCGTCAAGCTTCGGGACCATGCGCGCCCCGTTCCTCTGAAGAGCCTCGGCGACGGCGTCACGCGCCTGTTCGCTGCCGCGCTCGCCCTGGCCAACAGCCGTAACGGCTTTCTGGTTGTCGACGAAGCAGAAAACGGGATCCACTACTCCGTCCAGCGCGACTTCTGGCGGATGATCCTCCGCGCCGCGCATCAGTACAACGTGCAGGTGCTGGCGACCACCCACAGCAGCGATAGCGTGACCGGCTTCGCGCGGGCCGCGGTCGAGTCAGACGACGCGTTGGGCGTCTACGTGCGCCTCGATCGAGATGGCGATCACGTGCGGGCGGTCGAGTACTCGGAGACGGAACTCCAGACGGTGGCCGACCAGGGCATCGAGGTCAGGTAGCCCGGATGGCCGAAGATCTGCCGCCCCGTCGGCTCCTGCTCGTGGAAGGCGTGGACGACGAACACGTTGTACGGCATCTCTGTCGCCGCCACCCGAACATGCCAGACTTCACCATTAGTCAGGGACGCAATCGGTCCAGAGATAAAGGTGGCCGGCAGGAGCGCTCTTGGTATTCTGGTGGATGCTAACGACGATCTCGACGCGCGGTGGGAAGCGGTGGGGCACCAGTTGCGGCAGGCTGAGATCGAAGCACCGACAAGAACTTCGGCTGGAACCGTGGTTGAAGGCAAGCCACGGGTGGGAATCTGGTTGATGCCTGACAACGGCTCGGCCGGTGAACTGGAGGACTTCATCCAGGAGTTGTTGCCGGAGGGCGACCCCGTTTGGCCCAGGGCGCAACGCTATATCGACGACATTCCAGCCGCCCACCGCAAGTTTACTGCCGGGAAGATCCTCCGAGCCCAAATCCATGCGTGGCTCGCAACGCGGAAGGAGCCGCGGAAGATGGGCACGGCCGTTGGCGCGGGCGACCTGAATGCGACGCACCCGCTCGCGACACAGTTCGTAGACTGGCTTCGACGGCTGTTCGGTTGACGTTAACGCTGGTGTCCCCGCCGGGAAGACCGTGAACGCGACGGTTGGCGAGGCCTATCGCTCGGCCCGTCTCACGGACGGCGCCGTCAACAGCACCCTCAGCGCGGTCAGCACCCGGCGGGGATGCCGGCGGTGCATCGCCATGCCGAGCCAGTAGGCGGCTTCTTCGCGTTCCATCACCTCGAGCCCTCGGCCACCGAGCGCATCTTGTCGCGGCTGCGCATCGGCGCGAGCGCCCGGAACAGCAACCCGAGGGTCAGCGCCGTGTCTTCGGCCAGCGCGTAGCCGCGCTTCCTGCGCCTCTCGGACGGTCCGGGCCGGACGCCGACCCGGGCCAGCCGTCGCAACACGCGGTGCTCGATCAGCTCGAGGTTGCGACCGCGGAGTCCCGCGATGCGGACGGGGGCGCTGACGTGCGGCGTGGCCGGGGCCGGCAAGATCTGGCCACCCGCGCGCTGGCCGTCGAGGAACGAGGCGAGATAGATCGTCTGCTGGCACGGATCGGCGCGTTGCCGCCGGACAGCAAGCTGGGGCACCTGACGGACGTGCTGGACGATCTGAAGCGGGGCGGCTACCGCCAGGTCATGGTGTTCACCCAGTACACGGACACCATGGACTTCCTGCGGCACGCCCTGCGGGAACGCGGCGGCCGCCGCCTGCTCTGCTTCTCGGGCCGCGGCGGCGAGATTCCGGCCGCTGCCGGCCCGGACGCTTGGCGCCGCATCGACCGCGAACAGGTCAAGCGCCGGTTCCGCGACGGCGAGGCCGAGCTGCTGCTGTGCACCGATGCCGCCGCCGAGGGGTTGAACTTCCAGTTCTGCGGCGCCCTCGTCAACTACGACATGCCCTGGAACCCGATGCGGGTCGAGCAGCGCATCGGCCGCATCGACCGGGTCGGCCAGCGCCACCCCACCATCCGGGTGGTGAACCTGCACTACGAGGGCACGGTCGAGACGGCCGTCTACCGCGCCCTGCGCCGCCGGATCGGGACGATGGTCTCGACGTCGAGTCCCCAGCCGCGTTACGTGCCGCAGCAGCTTCGGTGGTCGGCGTTCGGCTCCGCGGGCCCGGGGGCGCCCGACAGCGGCGGGTCGTAGAGGTCGGCCTCGATCAGCATCCGCTCGTTCGGCAGGTAGGCGACCAGCATCCCCTCCACTTGGCGCAGCGGGTGTACGTAGGAGACGTGCATCGAGCGGGCGCTGTCGTGCAGCCAGTAGTTCTCGCGCACGGTCTCGTACTGGTAGCCCTCGGCGAGCTCGGTCGGCGGCCAGAGAGATACCTCCTTCATCCCGCGGCGCGGAACCCTCTCGGTACTCGTACCCTCCCGTCTGACTCCCGCTGGCGGCCTGCGCCTGCCGGACCTCACTCCGCAACGGTCTCCCTGAAGCGCCCCGGCGACGGCGTCACGCGCCTCTTCGCAGGCGCCTCCATTGGGGGGCTTGCGCGGCGCCGCTGGAGTGTGGAACAGTTACACACTGGCCTGTGGTGGAGGGAACGGCATGCCTCGGCGCGTCAACATCATGATCGACGACGACGCGTGGTGCGTCATCGAGCGACTGCCTCGCGGTGCCAGAAGCCGCGCCGTCAACGCGGCGATTCGGGAATGGTCCGGCGCTTCCGCTCGCCGGGACGCCGCGGGCCGCATGGACGCCCTGCGCGCCCGGCTGCCCCCGGTGGCTACGAACGACGTGGTCCGTTGGATACGCGAGGGGCGGGAGCGGCGGCTGGCGTGATCGTGACCCCCGACGCGTCGGTCCTTCTCAAGTGGGTGCTTCCGGGCGATGACGAGCAGGATACCGACGCGGCGCTGTCACTGCGCGACGAGGCCGTGGCAGGCACCATTGAACTGGTCGTCCCGCAGCTCTGGGTGTACGAGGTGGGGAACACGCTGGCGAGGCGTTTCCCCGATCACGCTGACGAGTTGCTATCCTCGCTGGCCGACTTCGGCCTGACGGAGGCGCGCCTGGACGCGACATGGAGGGCGCGCGCCGTGTCGCTGGCGACGACCTTCGAGATCGCGTTCTACGATGCCGCGTACCACGCCGTTGCACTGGTGCACGACGGCGTGTTCGTCACCGCCGACGAACGCTACGTGCGTCGAGCATCGAAGGCCGGATGCATTTCGTCGCTACGGCACTGGCGAATTCGGTAGGCGCCTATCGGCCGGCGCGTCTCACGGCCGGCGCGGTCAACAGGACCCTCAGCGCGGTCAGCACCCGGCGCGGATGCCGGTTTTTCTACTCCCCTCCGACGAACTCCGCGAACTGGCTCCACGGCACGGGCCGCCCGTGGATCGGGACGATGGTTTCGACGTCGAGGCCGAGGCGCGTCACGTGCCGCAGCAGGCTCCGGTGGTCGGCGTTCGGCTCCGCCGGCCCCGGTGCGCCCGGTCGCGGCGGGTCGTAGAGGGCGGCCTCGATCAGCATCCGCTCGTTCGGCAGGTACGCGACCAGCATCCCCTCCACCAGGCGCAGCGGGTGCACGTAGGAGACGTGCATCGAGCGTGTGCCGTCGTGCAGCCAGTAGTTCTCGCGCACCGTCTCGTACTGGTAGCCCTCGGCGAGCTCGGTCGGCGGCCAGAGCGATACCATGTCGGGGGCCAGCGTCCGCGGGGCATAGTTCAGGACGTCGCGCGTGTAGAAGTCGTAGTTCTTCCAGTGCGTGACGATCGTCGCCCCGATGTGCATGTACGTGCGCAGCCCGCCGATGTGGTCGTGGTGCTGGTGGGTGTTGATGAGGAAGCGGATCGGCTTGTCGGGCACCAGCCGCACGACCTCGTCGATCACGGCGAGGTTGCGCCGCTCGTCGATGGGCGCCTCGACCACCGCTACGTAGTCGGCGAACTCGACCGCGACGCTGTTGTGCGAAGCGCCCCCGAGCAGCCAGACGCCGTCGGCGAGGGCCTCGGTCTCGACCGTCACCGGGAAGGTCGCCTCCCGCACGGCGTCGGGCGGCTCAGGAGCGTCGCCGCAGTCGTTTACGCGGATGTCGTCGAGCAGTCCCCCGAACGCGTTGTGGCCGGCGTTCTCGCTCTGCGCCTGGTAGTTGTCGTCCCACCCCTGGTGGTGGTGCCAGCCGGTGGGGAAGCGCACGCCGTCGCCGGCGTCCACGTAGCTGTCGTTCGAGAACTCGTGCTCGTAGTTGAAGTCGCCCAGAGCCGGCTCGGCCACCCAGGTGTGGATTCGCTGCAGCAGGTTCTGCTGGTTGATGGTGGCGTCGACGCGGTACTTGCCGAGCATGGTGATCGACACGATGAACACCTTCTCCGGCCGCACGGTCGCGCCGTCGCGTCCCATCTCGCCGAGCTCCCAGCGCCACGTGGCGTGGGGGTTGGCGCCCGGAAGCTGGGCCGCCTTGAGGAACCCGTGCGGGTTGATCCACATGTCGAGCTGCCAGATCTCCGCCTGGTCGGGGTGCGCGGCCACCGGCTCGCCGTCGTCGCCGTCGCGGTGCCACGCGACGTCTCCGTTGACGTAGAAGTGCTGCCGTGAGGCGGACTGCACCGGCGTGCCGTCCAGCCAGCCCATGCCCCAGCGCCACGAGGCCGGGTTCCGCCCCGGCTCGCGGTCGAACGACTCCGTCAGCGTGCCCTCGTCCCAGTTCATGGTCCGGACGTAGTTCGTGAGCGGCGCCCCGCGCGGCCAGTCGACCTCGTACCCGTGGTAGCGCTGCTGGCCGACCATGCCTGAGTAGAGGTCGGTGCCGGAGAGCGTCACGCAACGGAGATTGTCGGTGCCGATGGCGTCCCGCGCGGCACGCAGTATCGGCTCCGGATCGACGAAGCCGGGCGACAGATCCTGGGCCGGCAGGGCGGCAGTGGCCGCGGCTGCGAGCGCCAGGGCGATGAGCGTCCGATGGCGGTGGGGCATCGCTTCCTCCTCGATGCGGGACACTCTAGCAGGAGGAGCGCGCCGACGTCGCCGAGCCGTGGCGAGGCGTCGATTCCTCCTCGCCGCCGGACGCGCCGGCAGGTGCTATGCTCGGGCACCGGCGGAGGAGGACACGCGCAATGAAGACGGTGCAGAAGCTGACCCTGGACGACGCCCGCATCATCATGGCGGGCGCCGAGGCGAAGGCGCGGGAGATGGGCGTCGACATGGACGTCGCGATCGCGGACGACAACGGCAGCCTGCTGATGTTCCACCGGATGGACAACGGCCGCATCACGAGCATCGACGTGGCCATCAGCAAGGCGTTCACGGCGGCGGCGGCGCGCCGCTCGACGCGGGCCTACGGCGAGGTGAGCGGTCCGGGCGGGCCGGCGTTCGGCATCCACGTCAGCAACCAGGGCCGGTTCATGATCGTCGCCGGCGGCCTGCCCCTCTTCGTCGACGACCAGATCGTCGGCGGCGTCGGCTGCAGCTCGGGCACCCCGGACCAGGACGAGATCGTCGCCCAGGCGGGCATCGACGCGTTCCTGAAGAGCCTCGGCTAGGAGTCTGCGCCGTAGAACGGTGCAGACTCCTAGTGGTCCGGGACATGGGTTTATCGCGCGCAATCGTTGACGAAATCACAGCACCCGGGCCCGAACATTCAGTTATGACGCAGCACTAGCAGGGTTGGTTGGGCACCAGGCGGAGCCGTCAGGCGACGAATGGTGGGCTAGCCCTGCCCGTGCCCGATAACTTCTCGCTGGACTTCAGGAGCCAGTTCGCTCCTGTAGCTCGGCGTGGAGGTGCAGAATCAGGTCGGGCGCAGCATCCCTGTCTCCGCGCTCGGAATCGGGCTTCCGGACCTGGGTGGGCGTCCGGCGCTCGCAGCACGGTATGCTACTCGCATGTGTCCTCGCCAAAAGTCCTCTCATCGAGAGTTTCG
>JAGWAJ010000037.1:0-21265 GCA_021296475.1 Acidobacteriota bacterium | reverse complement strand
CGGAGGGCTACACGTGGTGGGTCACGCCTGCGCTGCCAGCGGGCGAGACCCTGCATGTCTCCCGCTAGCCTGGCTAGCCGTCCGTGCCGTGGGAGGGTGCGGACTCGCCGCCGTCCGCCTCGTCGGAGCCTGAGGGCAGGCGGGCGTCGAGGCCGAGGCGGGTGCTGGCGCTGCCGGCGCCGGTGAGGGCCGTGCCGCGAGAACGCCTGATGGCGATCAGCGTGCCCGCGAAGAGCAGTCCCAGCACGATCGCTGCCACCGCCACGGTGCCGACGACCGCGAATGCGCCCAGGAGGTAGTCGACGGCCGTCGTCGACGGGGTCGTCGGATCCACGACCTCATAGACGAACGGGGTGACCGGTTCCGGGGGCAGCGGGGCTGGCGCGGGCTGCACCGGCGGCGCGGGCTGAACGACCATGGGGCGAGCCTACCAAGCCCCGGGGTCGAGGGCCAGACCGGCGAGGGTGCGCGCCAGGACGCCGGTGGCGCCCTTGGCCCGATCCTCGCGGCCCTTGTCGTCCCAGGCGGTTCCCGCGATGTCGATGTGCGTCCACGGCAGGTCCCCGGCGAACGCCTCGAGGAACGCGGCTGCGCTAGAGGCACCGCCCGGACGGCCGCCGACGTTGTTCAGATCGGCCATCTCGGAGCGGAGCAGCTCGCGGTACTCCTCGCCGACGGGGAGCGGCCAGAGGCTCTCCCCGGCGCTCTCTCCGGTGCTCCGTACGGCCTCCACCCAACCCTCGGGGCGGCCGAACAGCCCGCTCGAGACGTGGCCGAGCGCGACGATGCAGGCGCCGGTCAGGGTGGCGACGTCGACGAGGTGGGTGGCGCCGAGCTCGCGCGCGTACCACAGGGCGTCGGCGAGGATGAGCCGGCCCTCGGCGTCGGTATTGGTGACCTCCACCGTCGTCCCGCTCGCTCCGGTCAGGATGTCGCCCGGCTTCGTCGCGCGGCCGCCCGGCATGTTCTCGGTCATCGGCACGAGGCCGATCACCCGGCAGGGCGCCCGGAGCTGACCGATGGCGCGCATCGCGCCGACGACGGCAGCGCCGCCCGCCATGTCCTCCTTCATCCGCTCCATGCCCTCGGCGGGCTTGATGGAGATGCCCCCGGTGTCGAACGTCACGCCCTTGCCGACGAGCGCGAGGACGGGGCTCTCCTTCGCGTGCGGCGGCTCGTGGCGCATCACGAGCAGGCGCGGCGGCTCGCTGCTGCCACGCGCGACGCCGAGCAGCAGGCCCATCCCGAGCGACCGGATGGCCTCCTCGTCGAGGATCTCCACGCCGACGCCCGCCTCCCCGACGAGCGCGGCCGCGCGGTCCGCGAACACGCGCGGCGTCAGTACGTTGCTCGGCTCGTTCGCCAGCTCGCGGGCCGCGTTGGCGGCGGCGGCGAGGGTCCGGCCCCTGGCGGCGGACGCGGGCAGGTCGGCGCCGTCCGCTTCGTTCGCCACCACGATGCACTCCCGCAGCGCCGGGTCTTCGCGGTCCGACTTGTAGCGCCGGTCCTCGAAACACCCGAGCACGAGACCCTCGGCTACCGCCTGCACGGCCCGCGCGGGGTCGGCGCCGCCGCGACACATGAACGCGAGCCGTCCGACGCGGAAACGTGATGCGGCCCGCGCCGCCACGGCCGCCGCTTCGCGCAACGGTGCGGCGGGGTCGGGCGATGCCGTCCGCGCGGCGATGTGCAACGCCCGCGCGGGCCTCCATCCGCCGCCGAGGGTCCGCACGAGCAGAGTCTCGCGCGGCTTCGGCCGGAACTCCCCGCTGGCACGGGCGCGGGCGAGCTCGCCGCCGCTCGCGGCGGCGAGGCCGGGGACGTCATCGACGAGATCGTCGTCCCCGAAGACCGGGACCGCGAGGACATCGGCCTCGACATCGGCCGGCGTTCCCGAGACGACGGTAACGGTGGGCTCCGTACGCGCGGTGGACACGGTCGGGATTATATCGGGCTACAATGGGCTCGTGACGAGACGCCTTCGCGCGTGGCTGCTCCCGGCGCTGGCCGCGGTGCTGGTGCTGGGCGCATCGGGCCATTCGGCCCACGGCGTCGTTCGGGTCGAGCTGACCCAGGACGGCGAGGCGCGGCTCCGGCTCCGCGCATCCCCCCGTGTCGCCTTCGCCCCGGCGAGCATCCTCTTCGTCGGCGAGTTGCGCGGAGGGCCCGACGACAACGAAGAGCTCTACTGCGCCAGCGTCGAGTGGGACTGGGGCGACGACACGATCTCGTCCACGACGCCCGACTGCGAGCCCTTCGAGCCGGGCGTGAGCCGGATCCGCCGCCGCTTCTCGGTCCGGCACAGCTACGACTACGGTGGCCGCTACGAGGTGCGCCTGCATCTCAAGCAGCGCGACGACATCGTGATCTCGGCCCGCACGCGCGTCGAGGTCCGCGGCTACCGCATCCGCTGAGGGACCCTGTGCGCCCTGGCGGGCGCGTTGGGAGTCTCCCTTACCTAAGCGTCCCGCTCGCTCTGGTCGCGCGCCACCAGCACGCGTCGCCACTCCCCCGCGGACTCGAACACGCGCTCGAGGGCCTCACCGGAGCCCACGTCGTCCCGGAGCCCTTCGAGCTCGACGATGAGCGCGTCGAGCGCGGCCGCCACCTCGTCCCGGTTGGTGGCGCAGATGTCGCGCCAGATCGACGCGGGACTGCTCGCCAGGCGCGTGGTGTCCGCCAGCCCGCGGCCGGTCAGCGCGAGCCCGTCGGCGCCCGCCTCCGTGCCGACGACGTGCATCAGGGCCGACGCCGTGAGCTGCGGCAGGTGGCTCAGGAACGCGAGCAGGCGGTCGTGGGCCGGGGGCGGAAGGACGCGCGGGACCGCGCCGAGGGCGGTCACGAAGCGCTGCAGGCGGTCGAGGGCCTCGCCGTGCCGGTCGTCGGCCGGCGTGAAGAGCCACGGCCGGCCCGCGAACAGGTCGGGCCGCGCGTGGGCGATGCCTCCGCGCGGCGCACCGGCGAACGGATGGCCGCCGATGAACGGCAGGCGCTCGGGGAGACGCCGCGCGGCGGCGACGATTTCCCGTTTCGTGCTGCTGACGTCGGTCACGACGGCCGGGCCGGTGACATGTTCCGCCAGCTCGTCGAGCAGGGCGATGTTGGCCCGGACCGGGGCGGCCAGCACCACGACGTCCGCCTCGGCGATGACGACCGGGTCGTCGGCCGCGACGTCGATCGCGTGCAGGACCATTGCCTGCTCCAGGACCGCCTTGTCGTCGACGCCGATGACGAGCGCGCGCGGCCACGTGCGGCGGGCGGCGAGAGCCAGCGATCCCCCGATGAGGCCGAGCCCGAGGATCGCGATCTTCTCGAAGATCGGCGGCTCGGACGGGGCCTCCGGCGGCTGGATGACGGGAAGCGTGCGCCTCGTGTCGGACATGCGAGTGCCGGCCCGCCCTACGCCCGGGCGCGGCGCGGGGCTGGCTCCAGGCAGATGCTCCGCCCGATCGCCGGCGCGATGATGCGGAGCTCCGCCATGAGCCGTTCGAACTGGTTCGGAAAGACGGACTGCGCACCGTCGCTCAGCGCCTGGTCCGGGTCGGGATGCACCTCGATGATCAGGCCGTCGGCCCCCGCGGCCACGGCGGCGCGCGCCATCGGGGCCACCTTGTCGCGCAGGCCGGTGCCGTGGCTCGGGTCGGCGATGATCGGCAGGTGGCTCAGCTTGTGGATGACCGGTACGGCCGAGATGTCGAGGGTGTTGCGCGTGTAGCTCTCGAAGGTGCGGATGCCGCGCTCGCAGAGTACGACATCGCTGTTGCCGCCCGCCAGCACGTACTCCGCCGAGAGCAGCCACTCCTCGATCGTCGCCGAGATGCCGCGCTTGAGGAGCACGGGCGTCCGCGAGCGTCCCAGCTCGCGCAGCAGCGTGAAGTTCTGCATGTTGCGCGCGCCGACCTGCAGCATGTCGGCGTACCGGTCGACGATCTCGATCTGGCTGACGTCCATCACCTCGGACACCAGCTTCAGGTTGTGGCGGTCGCACGCGCCGCGCATCATGCGCAACCCGTCCTCGCCGAGGCCCTGGAAGCTGTAGGGCGAGCTGCGCGGCTTGAAGGCGCCGCCCCGGAAGACCTTGGCGCCTGCCTTGGCGACAGCCCCGGCCGCCGCCTCGACCTGATCCTCCGTCTCCGCCGAGCAGGGCCCGGCCATGACGATGACCTCGTCGCCCCCGATGCGGAAGTCACCCATCGACACCACCGTCGCCTCCGGCCGGAAGGTGCGGCTGGCGAGCTTGTACGGTTCCGTGATCCGCAGCACCTCCTGCACCCCTTCCATCACCTCCAGCAGGCGGGTGTCGAACTCCCGCTTGCCTCCGACGGCCCCGAGCACGGTGCGCATCGCGCCGGTCGAGCGATGTACGTCGAAACCCTTCTCGACGAGCGTGGCGATGACGTGCTGGATCCGATCCTCCGCCGCCCGCTCTTCCATAACGACGACCATGCTGTCTCTCCCTCTGCTCCGGCGGGCCTCCACATCGTCCGCCCCGCGTCACGCGTCCCCGTCGTGAGCGAGCCGTTCGAGCCGCCGCGACTCGTCGATGATCCGCTCGAACAGGCGCGTGATGGCGCTGCCATCGAGCGGTCCGGCGTTGACGGTCCGCACGTGTTCGAGGACCTCGAGCTCGCGGTTCGGCTGGTAGGTCTCCATGCCCACCAGGTCCTTCAGGTGTCCGATCTCGTCGGCGCACGAGGCCCGCGCGTTCAACAGGCGCACGAGCTCCTCGTCGAGCCGATCGATCCGGTTCCGACACTCCTTCATTTGCGCTTCGACGTCGGCGTCTGCGGCGGCGCCGGGTGCGGCGGGCTTGGGCAGGTGTGCCATGTCACTCTCTCGTGCGCACGGGAACGGCCCCGCGCAACCAGCGCACGTAGCGCTCGACTTCTCCAGCGAGGTCGCCGCTCGCGTTCCGGGCGATGACGTCCACGAGGGCACTCCCGACGACGGCGGCGTCGGCCCAGCGTCCGACCGCCGCTACGTGCTCGGGACGCGAGATCCCGAAGCCGAGGGCGATGGGGAGGTCGGTCACGGCGCGAATCCGTCCCGCGTGCTCGGTCGCGCCCGCCGCGACCGTATCCCGGGCGCCGGTGACGCCGAGCCGCGAGATCCCGTAGAGAAACCCCCGTCCCAGGGCCGCCGCGCGCCGAATGCGCGCCTCGGTCGTCGTCGGGCTCAGGAGGAAGATCGGATCGATCCCGGCCCCGGCGGCGGCGCTGCGCAACGCGTCCGCCTCCTCTATCGGCAAATCGAGGACCAGCACCCCGTCGACCCCCGCGTCGGCCGCCCGGGCCATGAACGTCGTCAGTCCCATCCGCAGGACCGGGTTGGCGTAGGTGAAGAGCACGATGCCGGCGCCCACCGACGCGCGGACTCCGGCCACCAGGTCGAGGGCCGTCGCCAGCGTCCCTCCGGCCGCCAGCGCCCGCTCCGACGCCCGCTGGATGACGGGGCCGTCGGCCAGCGGATCGGAGAACGGCACGCCCACCTCGAGTACGTCCGCACCGGCCCGGTCGAGGACCCGGAGCACCTCTGCCGATCGCTCCAGGTCCGGGTCGCCCGCCGTCGTGAAGGTGACGAGACCGGTGCGGCCCTCCGCCCGCAGCCCCGCGAAGATGCCGTCGAGTCGGGACATTGCTCCGCTCAGCCCTCGCCCCTGTCCCGCAGCGTCTCGACGTCCTTGTCGCCGCGCCCGGAGAGGTTGATCAGGATCGACCCGTCCCCGCCGAGCTCGCGCGCCAGCCGGCAGGCGTAAGCGACCGCGTGCGCCGACTCGAGGGCGGGCAGGATGCCCTCGCTGCGGGCGAGGGCGCCGAACGCCTCGATCGCCTCGGCGTCGGAGACCGACGTGTACTCGGCCCGGCCCAGGTCGCGCAGCCAGGCGTGCTCCGGCCCGACCGCCGCATAGTCGAGCCCGGCCGAGATGGAGTGCGTCAGCTCGATGTTGCCGGCCGCGTCCTGCAGGATGTAGCTGCGCGTCCCCTGCAGCACGCCGGCGGCTCCGGTGGCGAAGCGGGCCGCATGACGTCCCGCGACCAGCGCCTCGCCGCCGGCCTCGACCCCGATCAGGCGCACCGCCGGATCGTCGACGAAGCCGTCGAAGATGCCGAGCGCGTTGCTGCCGCCGCCGACGCAGGCGACCACCGCGTCGGGCGGGCGGCCGGCGAGCTCGCGGTACTGCGCCCGGGCCTCGCGGCCGATCACCGACTGGAACTCGCGCACCATCAGGGGATACGGATGCGGCCCGAGCACCGAGCCGAGCAGGTAGTAGGTGCGCCCGACGTTGGTCACCCAGTCGCGCATCGCCTCGTTGATGGCGTCCTTGAGCGTCCGGCTGCCGGCGGCGACGCTGGTGACCGTCGCCCCGAGCAGCCGCATGCGATAGACGTTGAGCGCCTGGCGCGCCATGTCGTCGGCGCCCATGTAGACGACGCACTCCAGCCCGAGGAGCGCGCAGGCGGTCGCGGTCGCCACGCCGTGCTGGCCGGCGCCGGTCTCGGCGACGACCCGGCGCTTGCCCATGCGGACGGCGAGCAAGGCCTGGCCCAGGGCGTTGTTGATCTTGTGGGCGCCGGTGTGAGCGAGGTCCTCGCGCTTGAGCCACAGCCGCGCCGCTCCGCCCCCGCCCGCGTCGGAGGCGAGCGAAGTCTGCAGGCGCGCCGCCTCGGAGATCGGCGTCGGGCGGCCGACGTAGCGGGCGAGCAGCACCGCGAGTTCGGCGCCGAAGCGCTCGTCGGCGCGGGCCTCGCGGTACGCGCGCTCGAGCTGCTCGACCGGCTCGACGAGCGTCTCCGGGACGAAGCGTCCCCCGTACTCCCCGAAGTAGCCGCGCCCGTCCGGATCCCGCCGCCCGAAGACCGGGGTCGTCATGCTCGTGCCACCTCGTCGAAGAACGCACCGAGAAGCACCGGGTCCTTTCGTCCGGGCGCCGATTCCACTCCCGAGGAGACGTCGAGGCCGTAGGGCCGCACGGCGCGGATCGCGGCGCGCGCATTGGCCGCGCGGAGCCCCCCGGCCAGGAACACGCGGCGCTCGGCCGCAATCCCGGCCGCAATCTCCCAGTCGACGGTCCGGCCGGTCCCGCCGCGGCGCTCCGGATCGCGGGCGTCGAGCAGCACCGTCGCCTCCTCGGGCACCGCGGCTGCGCCCGCCCGGGTCGCGGCCGCGCCGTCCACGCCGACCGCCTTGATCACCCGGTAGGGCAGTCCGCGGCAGAAGGCCGGCGGCTCGTCGCCGTGGAGCTGGACGGCAGCCAGTCCCACCTCCTCCACCACCTGTCGCACCTCGTCCGCCGCCGGGTCGACGAACACTCCCACCGGCGCCACGTCGCCCGGCAGTCGCGCCGCGATCGCGCGCGCCTCCGCCGGCGCGAGGTAGCGCGGACTGCGCGGCCAGAACACGAAGCCGACGGCGGACGCGCCGAGGTCGCTCGCCCGCAGGGCGTCGTCGACGCGCGTGATCCCGCACACCTTGACCTTCACCATGCCGCTCGCCTCAGGCGGCGCGACCGCCGCCGCGCCGCGCCCCCCGCGGGACGGAGTCGAGCCCGTTGAGGAGGCTCGCGAGGGCGGCTCCCGGGTCGTCGCGGGTCATGAACGATTCCCCGATGAGGAACGCATCGTAGCCGGCGCGCCGCAGCGCCTCGAGATCGTCGGCCGTTCGCAGTCCGCTCTCGGCGACCGCGGTGACGTCGTCGGGGATCCCGCCGACGAGCGCATGCGAGGTCCCGAGGTCGACGCGCATCGTGCGCAGGTCGCGGTTGTTCACTCCCAGGATGTCCGCCCCCGCGTCGAGGGCGCGGGCCAGCTCGGCGCCGTCGTGCACCTCGACGAGCGCCGCCAGCCCCGCTTCACGGGACGCGGCGAGCAACTCGCCGAGCGCGGGTCCGGGGAGCGCCGCCGCGATCAGCAGCGCCGCGTCGGCGCCGTGCGCGCGCGCCTCCATCACCTGGAACGGCGTCACGACGAAATCCTTGCGCAGCACCGGCACGTCGACCGCCGCCCGGACCGCGGCGAGGTGCTCGAGCGCGCCGTCGAAGAACGCCGGTTCGGTCAGGACGGAGATGGCGGCCGCCCCCGCCGCCGCGTAGCCCTCGGCCAGCCGCGCCGGGGCATACGACTGGCGCAGGATGCCGCGCGACGGCGACCGGCGCTTGCACTCGGCGATCACGTTGCAGCCCGTCTCCCGCCGGAGCCGGGCGCGGAAGAGCTCGCCGCGCGGCTCCCGCGCCGCCGCCGCGCGCTCGAGGGCCCGGCCGTCACCCGCCGCCTGCCGGTCCTCCGCCCCGCGGCGCGCCGCCTCCACGATTGCGGCCAGGACGTCCGGGGGACGCGGCTCCGGCGTCACGGCCGTTCCCCCGGTTGGGCGGCCCTCGCTGCGCGCACCATCGCCTCGAGCGCCGCCGAGGCCCGGCCGCTGTCGAGCGCCTCGGCGCCCATCGCGACCCCTTCGCGCAGGCCCGCGGCCCGCTCCGCCACCACCAGCCCCGCCGCGACGTTCGCCAGCACGAACTCGCGCGCCGGCCCCGGTTCCCCGTTCAACACCGCGCGCGCCGCCGCCACGCTCTCCGCCACGTCCGCCACCCGGAGCGCGGCCGGCTCGACGCGCGCCAGCCCGAACTCCGCCGGGTGGACGTAGAACGTCATCACCCGCCCGCCGCGGAGCTCGGAGACCTTCGTGTAGCCCGTGGTCGAGATCTCGTCGACTCCGTCGGCGCCGTGCACGACCCACGCCCGCACGGATCCCAGCTCGCCCAGCACCCGCGCCAGCAGGTCGGTCAGCTCCGGGCGCGGCACGCCGATGACCTGCCGGGCGACCCCCGCCGGGTTCGTCAACGGGCCCAGCAGATTGAACGCGGTGCGCACCCCGAGCTCGCGCCGCGCCGGTCCCGCGTGGCGCATCGACGGGTGGAAGGTCGGGGCGAAGAAGAAGGCGATGCCCGCCTCGTCGAGCGACCGCTCGACGCTGGCCGGAGGCGCGGCCAGCTCGACGCCGAGCGCCTCGAAGAGATCGGCGCTGCCGCAGCGGCTCGACACCGACCGGTTGCCGTGCTTGGCGACCGGGACGCCGCAGCCGGCCAGGACGATTGCGGCGAGCGACGACACGTTGACGGTATGCGAGCGGTCGCCGCCCGTCCCGCAGGTGTCGAAGGCGTCGGGGCGAGGGCGCGAGAGCGGCACCGCGTGGCGTCGCATGGTGCGGGCGAGGCCGGCGATCTCGCTCGCCCGTTCCCCCTTCATGGCGAGCGCAACGAGCAGGCCGGCGATCTGCGCCGGCGTCGCGCGCCCGGCCATCACCTCGCCCATCGCGGCCTCGGCCTCGGCCGCCGTCAGGTCGTGCCGGCGATACAGCTTGTCGATCAGCTCCGGGAACATCGTCGTTGCCGTCCGCTTCGCGCCTACGCCTCGATCTCCAGGAAGTTCCGCAGGACCCGCCCTCCCTTGCCGGTCAGCACCGACTCGGGATGGAACTGCACGCCGTGCACGGGCCACTGCCGGTGGCGCACGGCCATGATCGCGCCGTCCTCGACCGCGGTCCCGGCCACCTCGAGCTCTGCCGGCATCGGTTCCGGGCCGACCGCGAGCGAGTGGTACCGTCCGGCGCTGAACGGTCCGTCGATGCCGGCGAAGACGCCCCGCCCGTCGTGGGCGACGGTCGACGTCTTGCCGTGCAGGAGCGCCGGGGCGGGCACGATGGCGCCGCCGAAGGCCAGGCCGATCGCCTGGTGCCCGAGGCAGACGCCGAGGATCGGAACACGCGGTCCCCACGCGCGAATCAGCTCGACCGTGATCCCTGCGTTCTCGGGCCGCCCCGGCCCCGGCGAGATCACGATGCGGTCCGGCGCCAGTCGGTCGACGTCGGCGACGGCAATCACGTCGTTGCGCTTCACCGTGAGCTCGGCGCCGAGCTCGCCGAGCATCTGCACCAGGTTGTAGGTGAACGAATCGTAGTTGTCGATCACGAGCACCATGGCTGTGGTTGCCTTCAGGTTGTCGCCGGCCCGTGGCCGCGCTGCGCGATCTCAAGCGCCCGGATGAGCGCGGACGCCTTCGCCTCGGTCTCGTGGTACTCGGCGGTCGGATCCGAGTCCGCCACGATCCCGGCGCCCGCCTGCACGTAGGCGCGTCCACCGGTCATGACGATGGTCCGGATGGCGATGCAGCAGTCGAGATGGCCGGCGAAGTCGAGGTACCCCACGGCCCCCGCGTAGATCCCCCGCCGCGTCGGCTCGAGGTCGGCGATGATCTCCATGGCCCGAATCTTCGGCGCTCCCGACACCGTGCCGGCCGGGAAGCAGGCCGCGAGCGCGTCGAGCCGATCCTGCCCTGCGGTGAGCGTCCCCTCGACCCGCGAGACCAGGTGCATGACGTGCGAGTAGCGCTCCAGCCCCATGTACTGCGGGACGCGCACCGACCCGAACTCCGACACCCGACCTAGGTCGTTCCGGCCGAGGTCGACGAGCATCACGTGCTCGGCGCACTCCTTCTCATTGGCGGCCAGCTCCTCGGCCAGGCGCTGGTCTGCCTCCTCCGTCTCGCCGCGGGGGCGCGTCCCGGCGATCGGATGGGTCTCGGCCCGGCGGCCCTCGACCCGGACCAGCATCTCGGGCGAGGAGCCGACGATCGCCACCTCGCCCATGCGGACGAAGTACATGTAGGGTGACGGGTTGACGTAGCGCAGGGCGCGATAGACCGCGAAGGGGTCCGCCGCCAGCTCGGTTTCGAAGCGCTGCGACAGCACCACCTGGAAGATGTCGCCGGCCGTGATGTGGGCTTTCGCCGTGCGCACGGCCTCCTCGAACTCGGCCCGGGTCGTGTTGGAGCGCACCTCGAGGCCGCCGGCCGCCGCCGGATCGGGCTCCGAGAGCTGCCGCCGGAGCTCCCCCTCGAGGAAGCGAATCTTGGCCCGCGCCAGCGCATAGGCGACCTCGAGGGCGCCGGCTTCCGCGCCGTCGACCCGGGCGTTGGCGATGATCAGGATGCGGTGCTTCACATGGTCGAACGCGAGCACCGTGTCGAAGAACATGAAGCCGGCGTCGTCGCCTGCCCGCGGCTTCGCGGCGAAGCTGGGATGTCGGCCGAGGGTCGGCTCGAACCAGGCCGCGGCGTCGTAGCCCAGGAACCCGACCGCGCCGCCCGTGAACCGCGGCAGCCCGGGCACCCGGGCCGAGCGGTAGTGCGACATCAGCTCGCGCAGGGTCTCGAGGAACGGCTCCGCCCGCTCCTCGCTCTCCGAGCCGCGTTCCACGCGCGTCCCTCCCGCGCCGGAGCGCAGGATGAGAAAGGGGTCCTTGCCCAGGAAGGAGTAGCGCGCCGCGCGCTCGCCCCCCTCCACGCTCTCGAGCAGGAAGGCGTGCTCGGTGTTCTCGGCAATCCGGAGGAAGGCCGACACCGGTGTCAGCATGTCGGCCCGCACCTCGCGGCAGACCGGCACCACGGTCCCCTGGGCGGCCAGCGCCGCGAACTGCTCGAAGGTGGTGTCCGTCATCGCCCAGGCTCCGCCGGCGTCCGGCCGGCCGCGGCCGCAGCGCCCCCGTTGGCCGTCCCGCCGGCCGTGGCCTTGCCGGCCGCCTCACCGTCGGGCGCGCCGGCCGCGGCCTGGCGCGCCAGCTCCCGCTCGGCCGCTTCCCGGAACCGGCGTCCGGACGGACGGCGGCCGGTCCACCACGCGAATTGCCGGACCGCCTGCGCCACCAGCATGTCCAGCCCGCCGATCGTGTCGCACCCGGCCGCCGCGGCATCGGCCAGGAGCCGGGTGGTCGCGGGGTTGTAGACGAGGTCGTAGACGAGCCGCCCCCTGAACGGCCCGCCGGGGAGCGGCGTCGCCTCGACGTCCGGCCAGGTGCCGGCCGGCGTGGTGTTCACCAGCAGGTCCCACGAGCCGGCGGGGGGCGGATAATCGCCGGCCGCGACCCCGACCGCCGCCGCCGCGGCAGCGCCCTTCGCTCCGTCGCGCGCGCAGATGGCGACCAAGGCGCCCTCGCCGGCCAGCCCCACCGCCACCGCGCGCGCCGCGCCGCCGGCTCCGAGGACCGCTGCGCGCACCCCCGGCAGACGCATCCGTCCGAGCAGCGTCTCCACGAAGCCCGGGACGTCCGTGTTCAGCCCCTGCCAGCCGGTGTCCCCGCAGCGGACGGTGTTGATCGCCCCCACCTGCCTCCCGATCGGATCCACGTCGGTCACCCGTGCCGCAAGCGCCTCCTTGAAGGGCGCGGTCACGCTGACCCCCCGCAGCGGCACGGCCGCCGCGAACTGCACGAAGTCGTCCACGTCGCGGGCCTCCAGCGGCAGGTAGACGGCGTCGAGCCCGGCCTCCGCGAAGCCCGCGTTGTGCATCGCGGGCGAGAGCGAATGGGAGACGGGCGCGCCTACCACGCCGTAGATCGCCGTCCGCCGCGTGATGGCGGGGAAGCGGTACTCGTCGCGCAGGCGCGGCAACTCGATCTGTCCGGGCGCGACGCCTTCGCCCGCGTAGGTCCAGCACGATCCGAAGCGTCCTGCGAGCACGCGGGAGGCGATGCCGGCCGGACCCATCCCGATGACGACGCGGCGCTCCGACTCCGCGCCTCTGCCGAGCGCCGCGAGCGCGAGCGTGTCGCACAGACCACGGGTGGCGGCGGCCACCTTGACCACCGCGGCGCCGGTGGCGCGCATCGCGCGGTAGCGGTCGCCGATGTCGTTCGGAATCCCTTCGAAATCGTGCGTGGAGATCACGATCCGGTCGCCACCGTGCCGCCGGATCAGCGGTTTGTGCTCGGCCCGCCATTCGACGTCGACGAACTCCGCCCCGGCGGCGAGCGCGGCCCCGAGCAGGCCGAGGCGCTCGCGCTCCGAGCCGGCGAAGCGGCCCCCCTCCCAGGCGGGCCGGCAGGTCACGATGACGGGCGTCGTGCGCCCGGCCAGCGCGCTGGCGACGTCGGGCCGGTCCACGGAGTCGAGGCGCAGCTCGATTAGGTCCGCCCCGGCGACGCGGTCCCGATTGGCGCGGAGCTCCGCCGCGGTGGCGCCGGTCACGGTGGCGCAGACCAGCGGTGCGGGCCGATCCCTGTCGATATCCGGCACGTTGTCGCCCGGCACAAAAAAAGCCTCCTCAGCCGATTGGCTGAAGAGGCTTGGCCTTGTCTGCTTTCGGTCTACCCGCGGCCTATCCGGTCGCCCCCCCAGCCCTCGCATGGGTGCTGAACCAGTAGTGCCACCGGGAGGGGCGGACGGACGCGGACGTCATCTTCCGTCCCCGAAGCCCGCCGCACGCGTGTCCTGGCGTGGAACGCACAGGCGGACAATACCAGACCGGCCGGGCGCCAGTCAACGCGCGTCGGACCGGCGCCGGGCCTCGGTCGACGCGCGTCGGCACGGCGGCGAGCCGCGTCCCCTTGACCCACGGGCGCCCGTCCGCTATACCTCACGCGAGACCCGTGCGCCCCCCTCAGACGAGACACGCGCTGCCGCGCGGCGCGGCCTGCATCGCGGCGGCCGCGGCGCTCCTGGCCGCACTTCCCCTGCCGGCCGCCACCGCGCGGATGCCGCTCGACGAGATCCGTGCCGGCATGACGGGCACGGGGATCACCGTCTTCCAGGGGACGACGCGAGAACGCTTCGACGTACATGTGCTCGGGGTGCTGACGAACGCGGTCGGCCCGCGCCGCCACCTCATCGTGGCGCGCATCGAGGGGGGGCCGCTCGCCGAGACGGGGGTCATCCAGGGCATGAGCGGCAGCCCCGTCTACGTCGACGACCGGCTGATCGGCGCCCTGTCGTACGGCTTCGGCGCGTTCTCCACGGAGGCGATCGCGGGCATAACGCCGATCGAGGAGATGGCCGCGACCGACGCGGCCGCCGCACCGCCCCGCATCGCGGCGCGCCTTCCGCCGGCGGGTCCGCCATCGGCTCCGGACGCCATGCTCGCGCACCTCGGCGGTACGCTGCTGGAGCGCGCGCAGCCCTTCGCGCGCCAACCGATCGACGTTCGAGCCGAGGGGCTTCCAGCCTCGGAGGCGGGTCGTCTCGGCGCTCTGCTGCGCCCGATAGGCACCCCCCTCGGCCTGAGCGGCTTCGTCCCCGAGGTCCGCGACCTCTGGTCGGACAGGTTCGGCGGCGCGGGCGTCGTCACCGCCGTGACGGCGCCGGCCGGGGGAGCGCAGGGAGCGGCGGCTCCGCCGGGCGCCCCGTTCCAGCCGGGCGACGCCATCGGCGCGACCCTGATGAGCGGCGACTTCACGATGGCCGGCACGGGCACCGTCACCCTCGTGGACGAGGGCCGCGTCTATGCCTTCGGCCACCCGTTCTACAACCTCGGTCCGGCGCAGTTCCCGATGACGCGCGCGCGGGTCACGACGCTCCTCCCGAGCCGCGCCCAGTCGACGCGACTCGCCAGCGTGGGCGAGGTCCTCGGCACGATCGATCAGGATCGGGCGACCGGCATCTACGGCACCCTGGGCCCCGCCCCGGCCCTGGTTCCGGTCACCGTCACCCTGGCCGCCGACGATCGCGACCTGCGGCAACGCTTCGCGTTCGAGGTCGTCGACGACCGTGTCCTGACGCCCCTCCTGACCTACACCGGCATACTCAACACGTTCTTCGCCTGGACGCGGCAGGTCGGCGCCGGCACCTACCGGGTCGACGGCACCGCGTACCTCCGCGGCCGACCCGACGTGGCGTTCGGCAACGTCTTCGCCGGCGACGCGGCCGCGCTGGGAGCGGCGGCTGCCGTCGCCGCTCCGCTGACGACGCTTGCCGTCAACCGGCTGGAGCCGGTGGCGTTCGACCGCATCGACATCGCCATCACCTCCTCCGCGCAGCCGCGCACGGCTACCGTCGAGCGCGCCTGGATCGACGCGGACCGGCTGCGGGCCGGGGCCACCGTTCCGCTGCGGGTGGCGCTCCGCGACTCGGAGGGGCGGACGACAATCGAGGCCCTGCGGCTCACGCTGCCGCCCCACGTCACCGGACCCGTCCAGTTGCTCGTCGCCGACGCGGCCCGGGCGGGGCAGCGGGATCTGGCGGCCGGAGACCATCCGCGCAGCGCGCGCACCCTTCCCCAGTTGATCCGGACCCTCAACGGCCTCCGGCGCAACGACCGCGTCTACGTCCGGCTGATCGCCCCGCGGCGCGGCGCGGTGGTCGGCGGCGAGCCGCTCCCCGGCCTGCCGGCGTCGGTCCTCGCCGTCGTGCAGGGCGACCGGGCGGGCGGCGATGTCTCCGACCTGCACGACGTGACGGTCGGGACGTGGGAGATCGCGACCGACCGCGTCGTCACCGGCTCGCGCCTGCTCTCTCTGACCGTCGAGGCCGGATGACGGCCCGTAGCGCCTGCTGCCGTCTTCTCGCCGCCGCGGTTGCGGCCGCCGCCGTCCTCGCCGGGGCGGAGGCTGCCGGACCGGTGTTCTGGCGCGTTTCCACGCAGGCCGAGTTCCTGGCGGGCGAGGTGGAGAACCTCTCCGTCGATCCGGCCGGCCGCCTGGTGCTCGGTCCGCGGACCGACCTCGTCCACGAGGCGGCGGACCCGTTCGCCTGGGCCTTGGCCCCGGTCGGCGGTGCCCTGTGGCTCGGCACGGGCGGCCGCGGCCGGGTGGTTCGCGTCGAGGCGGACGGCCGGGCGGCAACCGCCTTCGAGGCCGCGGCGTCCGCCGTGCAGGCGCTCGCCGCCGGCGACGCGGGACGGCTGTACGCGGCGACGTCGCCGAACGGCCGCGTGGTGGCGTTGGCTCCCGACGGCACGGCGACCGACCTGTTCACGCCGAGCGAGCCGTACATCTGGGCCCTCGCCGTCGAAGCCGGCGGTGCGCTCCTCGTCGGGACCGGCAACCCGGGCCGCATCTACCGCGTGACCCCTGACGGGGAGGCGAGCCTGCTGTACGACACGCGCGCGACGCACGTTCTCGCGCTGGCCGTCGACGCGCAGGGGCGCATCCTGGCCGGCACGGGATCGCCGGGCCGCGTGCTGCGGATCGATCCGCAAGGGAAGGCGTTCGTGCTGCTCGCGGCGGAGCAGGACGAGGTTACCGCCCTGCGCGTCGCCGGCGACGGCGCGGTGTATGTGGCGGCGGCCGCCGGCAACCGCCCCGCCGCTCCGCCCGCCGCCCCGCCGCCCACCGGACGGGAGCCCGTGCCGACGGTGAGCGTGACGACGGAGGTGACCGCGGTGGTCACGACCGCCGGCACCGCTCCCGTCACCGCCTCCGCCGAGACGACGCCGGCCGGCGGAGCCGCAGTGGGCGCGGTCTATCGCATCGCCCCGGACGGGGTGTGGGACGTCGTCTGGCGCTCGTCCGAGGACACGCCGTACGACCTGGCGGTCGATGGACCCGACGCCGTCCTGATCGGCACGGGCGGCCGGGGCAAGGTGTTCCGGGTCAGCGGATCGCCGCCGCGGACCGTGCTGCTGACGCGCGCGCCCGCGCAGCAGGTGACGAGCTTCGCGGCCGGGCCCGACGGCGACCTCTACTACGCCACCGCGAACCCCGCCCGCCTCTACCGGCTGTCGGCGGAGCCGGCGGACGAGGGGCGCTACCTCTCCGACGTGCGCGACGCGGGGACCGTCGCCACCTGGGGTGCCATCCGCTGGCGCGCGCGGACGCCCGGGCAGAGCAGCGTCCGGCTCTACACCCGCTCCGGCAACACGCCGACCCCCGGCGAGACGTGGAGCGACTGGTCGGAGGCCTACACGGACCGCGACGGCACGCAGGTAGCGAGCCCGAAGGCCCGCTACCTGCAGTGGAGGGCGGCGCTGCGGCGCGGGGATGCCCCGCAGCGCGCGGACGCGCCGTTGCGGCGCGCGGACGCGCCGTTGCGGCGCGCGGATGCCCCGGCCCTGCTCTCGGTCACGACCGCGTATCTGCCCCGCAACCTCCGGCCGGAGGTTACGGCCGTCACGGTGCACCCGCCCGGAGAGGCGTTCCAGGAGACGTTCGGGAGCGACCCGCCGCTGGCCGGCCTGGACCGCGGCGCTCGCGACGGCGAGGGCCGGGGCGGCGCCGCCCCCGCCGCGCAGTCGCCGACGCTCGGACGCAAGGTGTTCCGCAAGGGCCTCCAGACGTTCACCTGGACGGCCCGGGACGGCAACCAGGACCGGCTCCGCTTCGATCTCGGCTACCGCCCGGAGGACGCACCCGACTGGCGGGTGCTGGCGCAGGACCTCGCCGGCACCATCTTCACCTGGGACACGACCGCGGTCCCGGACGGGACCTACGAGGTGCGCGTCGAGGCCACCGACGCCCTCTCGAACCCGCCCGGCGGGGCGCTCACAGGATTGCTCGCCAGCATGCCGTTCGACATCGACAACACGCCGCCGGAGATTGCCATCGACGCAGCCCGGGAGGAGGAGTCTGGCGCCACCCTTGTCACGTTCACCGTCCGCGACACCCACTCGCCGGTCCGGCGCGTCGAGTACGCGGCCAGCCCCGGGCGCTGGCAGGTCGTCCATCCCGTGGACGGCGTCCCGGACTCGCGGGAGGAGCGGTTCGAGGTGACGGTCCCGGTCGAACAGGCCCGAGGACTGATCGTGCGGGCCGCCGACGGGATGGGCAACGCGACGACGGTGGTCGCGCCGTAGCGTCGGGGCGTAGCGTCACGGGATCGACCAGCCAGAGCCGCCGCAACCGCAAGTCGGGTGCCGGGGCGCCGTCAGGTCACTCGTAAGCGATCTCCACGAACCCATCGCGCCCGGTCCACTGCACCCGCCTCGCTGGCGTATGGCCACCCGAGCCCTGCCCGGGGGCGTAGACGTAGACGAGCACCTCCGCGTAGTCCGCCGTGAGCGGCTGGACCAGCGCTCGCGCGACCTCCAGGGACCGCTCGAGGTCGCCAAGCTCGATCTCGATGGTCATCACGCCGTGCGCCGTCGCCATCCGCAGGACCTGCCAGTCCTCGTTGACGAGCGGGCGCTCCGATCCGGCGAAGCGGGGTATCCTGCTGTCTGCTTCGAAGCTCGGCCGGAACTCTTCGTCGGGCACTGTGTCGCACGCAGCGCAACCGGTGCCGACCAGCGCGAGCGCAGTCAAGGTCAGGATGGCCCGCATCGATGCCTTCCAGCTTTGCTCAGATGACCCGGACCGGACCGTGCAGCAGGGCGAGTGGATGAGTGGGGAGCGCGAACGGGCGCCACGGTGCGCTATCTCTTGTACGGTCGTCGGCCGCCCGCTCTTTCCCACTCCAGGGCCGCTTCCCTGGTCGTTCTTCGACCTACCTGGTGAATCGTCGCGCCAGGAAACCGTTCTTGATGCTCGGCTTCCCTCCGAGCCAGGTCATTGGTGATCCCCCGGTGAACCACTTGTGCGCCACGTTTCAGTTGGTACTTGAACGTATCTCTCCCGGGCATGAACGGCTCCCTTCGGATACTGGATTTCTGACATTCGAATGTACCACGACGGCGAAGCGCCAGCAACTGAGCAGAACGGCGATCTCTCAGCCTTGGATCAGGTTGGCCCACACATCTTCATCGACCCTCTCGCCGTCGGGCAATCGGGCCTCCAGGAGTTCACGACACGTCGCCAGTTGAGCACGGTCCACGGTAGCAGCCGTCAAGTCTGCGAAGCCGAGGTCTGCATCGTTCAACAGGCATCCCTGCAGCCGAGCGCCCCGCAGATTCGCGCCGTTCAAATCCCCTCCACGAAGATTCGCACCCTCAAGGTTGACATTCTGGAGCTCGGCTCCCACCAGGTCCACGTCTGTGAGGTCGGCCAAGCCAAGCTCCATGTGAGGCGCAGCGCCGTTGAGCACGCCGGCCTCGTGGAGGAATCTCAGCAGTATCCCCTTTCTGGTTCCATTGAGGATTCTCAGGGCTGCGAAGGTTCTTGCCCGCGCCATCGCCTTGCCGGGACCGTTCGCCGCTGACGATGGAAGATGCTGCCCCGTGATCAGCTCCTGCATGCACTCCAGATACGCACTCAGCGTCTCAACCTGCGTCCGCTCCTCAGCCAGGGCTCTGGCAGCGTCGGATCGCCTGTCCGCGCGTGCCTTTGCCAGCGCGAACAGACCGGCCAACCAGACACCGGAGATCGGAACGACGAGCATGTCGAGCCAATCCCACATGGTCTTTGCATCGAAGCCGGATTCTACTCCTCCCAGCCATACCAGCGCGGCGACCGCGAGCGCGACAACCACCACCATGGAAGCGATTGGTACGATGGCGAGATAGGCGGACGCGAAGTTTCGTATGGAGCGCAGTCTGTCTCTCAACACCTTCGTACCTCCCGCCTCCGACCGCTGCTACATCCGGCAGAGCCGGGTGCGACCAGTCTTGACGACCAGCTTGGATGCGGAGCCTCGCGACGTCGCCATCCGACCATCCGCCGGTTCCCTCCTCGAGGGAAAGCGCCAGACGCCTGCGGTCGGCGCGACCTGCCGGCCCCGGTTCAAATCGCGAGAACGGGCAGAACCAGGTGCCACGTAGCCACCCGGAGCCGCCTCGGCGAGAAGGAGTGAGCAAACGAAGCAGCCCGACCGGCCGGCAGTGCTGCGCCGTGGCGCTGGCGACGCCCGACTTCGCGCCGGCGCGGACTCCCACGCGCCGGTCAGGGGCGCGCTACCGCAACTGGCGGTCGACCTCGTCGAAGTAGTCGGGCTTGACGAGCACCTCGCGGGCCTTGCCGGCCGTGCCGCTCGACACCAGCCCCTCGCCCTCCATCATGTCGACCAGGCGGCCGGCGCGGCTGAAGCCGATCTTCAGGCGGCGCTGGAGGTTGGAGATGGAAGCCTGCTGGGTCGTGACCACGATGCGCGCGGCCTGGTCGTAGAGGTCGTCGTGCTCCTGGGCGACCGCGTCGACGGGGCCGTCCTCCTCGGTGATCGAGGTGTCGTAGCCCGGCTTGCCCTGCTTGCGCAGGAAGCTGGCGAGCCGCGCCGTCTCCTTCTCGGAGATGTAGGGGCCGTGCACGCGGACGCAGCGTGCCGAGGCAGGGGGCAGGAAGAGCATGTCGCCCTTGCCGAGGAGCTGCTCGGCGCCGTTGGCGTCGAGGATGGTCCGGGAGTCGACCTTCGACGACACGCGGAACGAGATGCGCGCCGGCAGGTTGGCCTTGATGATCCCGGTGATGACGTCGACCGACGGCCGCTGCGTCGCCAGGATGAGGTGGATGCCGACGGCGCGCGCCATCTGTGCGAGCCGGCAGATGCACTCCTCGACGTCCTTGCTCGCCACCATCATCAGGTCGGCCAGCTCGTCGATGGCGAGGACGACGTAGGGGAGCGGCTTCGGCACCTCGGCCGGTTCCTCGCCGTTCTCGGCCGCCTGCGCGGCGCGCTCCGGCGCCTCCGCGGCGAGCCGGGCGGCGTTGCGGTTGTACTGCTCGATGTTCCGCACGCCCTCGGCCGCGAGGCGCTTGTAGCGCTCCTCCATCTCGCGCACCGCCCAGCGGAGCGCGTTGGCGGCGCGCTTGGGGTCGACCACGACGGGGGTCAGCAGGTGCGGGATGTCGGAGTACATGCCGAGCTCGAGCCGCTTCGGGTCGATCAGGATGAGCCGCACGTCGTCCGGCGTGGCCCGATACAGGATGCTGGTCAGCATCGCGTTCATCGAAACCGACTTGCCGGTCCCGGTCGAGCCGGCGATGAGCAGGTGCGGCATCTTCGCGAGGTCGCTGACGATCGGCTCGCCGTGGATCGTCTTGCCGAGCACCAGGGTCAACTTCGACGCGGAGTTGCGGTAGACGTCCGATTCGAGCAGCTCGCGCAGCGAGATCTGGTCGCGGTTGGCGTTGGGGACCTGGATGCCGACCGTCGACTTGCCCGGAATGCGCTCGATCAGCACCGACTCCGCCTTCATGGCCAGGCAGAGGTCGTCCGCGAGACCGGTGACCTTGCTGTACTTGACGCCCGCCTGCGGCTTGAACTCGAACGTCGTCACCACCGGGCCGGGGTGGATCTGCGCGATCGACCCCTCGACGGAGAACTCGGCGCAACGCGCCTCGAGCCGCCGGGCGTCGTCCATCAGTTGGCGCTCGTCGATCTTCTGCACACTCTTCGGCGAGTCGAGCAGCGCGATCGGCGGCGTCGTGTACGTGCCCGCCTGCCGCGACGTCAACTGGGAGTCGGGCGGCAGGGGCGCCCGGCGAACCGGGGCCGTCACGGCTTTCGGCACCACGGCCGGCGGCGGCTTCCGAACCGGCGGCTCCGCCGGCGGATCGAGCGGCAGGTCCAGGGTCGGCGGCGGGGCGGCAGGCGCGGGCCGGCGCCGAGGGCGCGGGCTCTCCCCGGTCGCCTTCGGGCTCGGCTTTCCCCTCGGCGCGGCCGGGCGCGGCGGGCGGGCGCGCGGCGCGCGCACCGGGTTC
>JAGWAJ010000036.1:446-24482 GCA_021296475.1 Acidobacteriota bacterium | reverse complement strand
TGGCCGAACGGCGCCCGCGTCGCGGTGATGATCTCCTTCGATGTCGACAACGACACGATCCTGATCGGACGCAATCCGGCTCCGTCGATCGGCGCGCTCTCGCAGGGCGAGTACGGCGCGCGGGTCGGTCTCGCGCGGTGCGTCGAGCTGATGGACCGCCACGGCATCCCGGCGTCGTTCTTCATCCCCGCGGTCAGCCTGGTGCTGCGGCCGGAGATGGTCGACGTCATCCAGGCCTCGGGGCGCCACGAGTTCGGCGTGCACGGCTGGGTCCACGAGCTGAACAGCGAGCTCGACGCCGAGACCGAGCGCGAGCTCGTCAACCAACTACCTGGAGCAGGCCACCGGGCGTCGTCCCGTCGGCTACCGCGCCCCGTCGTGGAACTTCAGCCCCAACACGCTCGACATCATCCGGGGACTCGGCTTCCTCTACGACAGCTCGCTCATGGCCGACGACCGGCCCTACGAGATCCTGCAGGACGGCGAGCCGACCGGCATGGTCGAGCTGCCCGTCGACTGGATCCTCGACGACGCGCCGCTGATGAACCCCCTCGGCAACAGCTACACCCCGCCGCGCGAGCTCCTCCAGGTCTACATCGACGAGTTCGACCGGGCCTACGACGAAGGGACGATGTTCCTGCTGACGACCCATCCGCACATCATCGGCCACCGCTCGCGCATGGTCATCCTCGAAGGACTGATCGACCACATCAAGGCGAAGGGCGACGTCTGGTTCGCCACCCACGAGCAGGTGGCCCGCTACGTGAAGGAGCAGGCCGGCCTGTGAGCGCCGAGCGCCGGCCTGGTGGTCACTCGGAGCGCAACGCGGTCGCGGTGTCCAGGCGGGAGGCCCGGCGGGCCGGCAGATAGCAGGCGAAAGCGCCGGCGGCCAGGAGCGCGACCAGTGCGGCGGCCAGGGTCGCGGGGTCGTACGGTGCAATCCCGTACAGCCGGCTGCGGAGAACACCGGTCAAGAGAGCGCTGCCGGCGAGCCCGGCGAGGGCTCCCACGGCTACCAGTCGAAGCCCGCGGGCCAGCACGTCGCGGCGTACGGATTGTGCGTCCGCGCCCAGGGCCGTCCGCACCGCCAGTTCCCGCGTCCGTTGCCGTACCGAAAGCGACACCACCCCGTAGAGCCCGCACATCGTCAACACAAGGGTGACCAGGGCGATCAGCCCGGCCAGTTGCGCCGGTGCCCGCCATCGGTCGAGCGCGTCGTCGACCCGATCGCGCAGCGAGCGTACGTCGCTCAGGGATGCGCCGGGGTCGAGTTCGGTCACCATCCCGCGAAGATGCGGTAGCGTGATCGCGGTACCGGTCGCCGACTGCACGTGGATGAAGGCCGTCGGGAAGAAGCGTTGCGCCAGGGGCAGGTAGGCCAGGGGAAGCTCGCGTTCCGTCAGGCTGCCGTAGCGCATGTCGGCGACCACGCCCACCACGGTCCGGGCACCGCCGCTCCTCGGGAACGCCAGGACCTGTCCGATCGCCGATCGATCCGGCCATAGTCGCTCCGCCAGCGCGCGGTTTACGACGGCGACCGGTGGTGCGTCGACATCGTCGGAGCCGGTGAACGCGCGACCCTCCTGCACGTCGACGCCCAGCGTGCGGAAGTAGCCGGGGGAGACGACGTTCCCGGCCACCTCCAGGGACCTGCCGGGGACCTCGACCGCGACCTGGAGCGCGGCGCCGCTGAGCGGCGCGTGCCAGGCGAGCGCGGCCGAAGTCACCGTCGCGTCGTTCCGAAGCACGGCGAGCAGACGCCGATAGAAGGTCTGCGCGTCCGCCGGCGCGTCACTCGCGGGGTGAACCCGCGCCATCAGGACGTCCTGCGGGGCGAATCCGCGCGGGACGGACGCAACGTTCCAGGCGCTGCGGGCGAGGAGCCCCGCCACGATTACGAGGGCGCAGGACACGGCGGCCTGTGCGGTCACGAGCGCTCGCCGACGCGCGCTCCGGCCGGTCGCCGTCGGGGCGTGCCCTCCCGGGAGGGAGGGCGGTCGCAGCGCCAGCGCCAGCAGCACTCCCAGGCAGACGATTGCCCAGGTCGACGCGGAGACGGCGAGCGTCCACAGCAAGATGCGGGCATCGGCGACCTCCGCCGCGCCGAGCGGCGCCAACTGCGGCAGCGCCGACACGGCTGGACCAATCCAGCGCAGCAGCGGGAGGGCGACGATGCCGCCGGCGGCGACGAGCAGCAGCAGTTCGACGGCGAACGGCCGCACCAGGTCCAGCGACGACGCTCCCAGTGCCCGCCGCATCGCCAGGTCGTGCGACCGCTCGCCGGCGCGGGTCAGCAGCAGGAGTCCCACGTTGCAGCAGGCGGCGAGGAGGAAGAAGGAGGACATCACGAGGAGAAGGTCGAGGAGGTCCGTCGCCGCTCGATGATGGCCGGGTCCCAGGCGAACGTGATTGACGGACCGGACGACGAAGCGCCAGTCGCGGGTCCGGGCCGCAACGATCGCCTCCGCCAGCCGGTCTCGCGCCAGTGTCGCCGTCACGACGGCGTCGTCGCGCGACGTCGAGCCGTGCAGCCGTCCGACGGTGGCGAACCAGCGCCCCGCAGGGCCGAGCAGGGCGTCGGTGACATCGGGCACGAGCCGGGGCAGCGCCGACAGCGGGGCCCACAAGTCCGGGTCGTGCGCCGGGCCGGGCAGCGCGTTCCTGGCGACGCCGATCACCGTGAACGGTTGTCCGCCCAGGAGCACGGATCGCCCCACGACTCGAGGGTCGCGTCCGAAGTGGGTCGTCCAGGTGCGGTGCGAGAGAACGAGCGGCGCGCCTCCATCGGGGACGTCCGGCCCCGGCAGCAGCCGTCCGCGTACCGGCTGCGCCCCGAGGACCGTGAAGAAGTCGGGGGAGACGAGGGCAAGGGTTGCTCGCGTCGGGGCACCGCCGGCCACGAGCGTGAAATCGAGCTGGCCGAAGGCCGCGAGGGAGAACGCCTCGTTGCCCAGGTCGCGCATCTGCGCGTACTCGGGATGACTCAGAAGAGGGAACGCGCCGTCCTCTGCCAGGATCTGCAACGTGAAGAGCCGATCCGCGTCGACCACGTCGGCGGGTCGCCAGAAGTGACGATCCAGCGTCGACAGGACGACCGCCGGCAGGCTGAAGGCGAGCGACAACGCCAGCACCGCCGCACCCGTGAACGAACTGCGTCGGCCGAGCGAGAGCAACGCGCGGCGCAGTTCGCCTGACATGATGCCGATCGATCCTCCGGGTGGGGACGCCGTTCGCCAATCGTCCGAGAGCACGGCTGCAGACCGCATCATATTCCGCGTTCGCTGCCATAAAGTCCGATGGTCGACTCGGGCGACGGTCCTCGTTCCCCTAGGAATCTGCGCCGTAGAACGGTGCGGACTCCTAGCAGGGTTGGTTGGGCACCAGGCGGAGCCGCCAGGCGACGACTGGTGGGCTAGCGGCCCGAGAGTGTTTGGTGGCGTTCGATCTCGCCAGACTCGACAAATCCAAGGGAGCAGGCTGGCCTGTGAGCGTCGAGCGCTGGGAAGCCGGCGCCAGGTGCTCGAATGTGCTGGAATGCGGTGGCGGTACAACCGTGGTATAAGCAGGGTATGAAAACGGGTGTCTCGCTGCCGGACGAGCTGTTCCTGTCGGCCGACCACCTTGCGAAGCGACAGGGGATTTCGCGGAGCAAGCTGTACGCTGTCGCGCTCGCCGAGTACTTGGCCAAGCACAGGGACGCGGACGTCACGTCCCGGTTGAACGAAGTGCTGGCCGAGGAATCGAGCGACATCGACCCGGCGTTGCGGAGAGCGCAGGCCCGAAGCGTCCAGGCCGGGAAGTGGTAATCGCACGGCGCGAGGTGTGGTGGGCGGACCTGGATGAGCCTCGCGGGTCCGAACCCGGCTATCCCCACCCCGTCCTCATCGTCCAGGCGGATGCCTTCAACAGAAGCCGTCTGAGCACCGTCCTCGGAGTGATCCTCACGTCGAACGCGCGACTCGTGGCCATGCCCGGCAACGTCCTGCTTCCGGCCAGGGACACCGGGCTTCCGAGTGACTCCGTGGCCAACGTCACGCAGATCGTCACCCTGGACGAGGACTACCTGTCGGAACGGGTTGGACGCGTTCCTCTCGGACTGATGGTGCGGGTCGAGGCGGGACTCAGGCGCGTGCTGGCGCTGTAGGTCCGCTCGCAGGCAGCACGCGGCGCGCGGGCGCGCTGGTCGACGGGCGCAAGGCTTGCCCGGTGGCTACTCGGAGCGCAGCGCGGCCGCGGTTTCGAGGCGAGCGGCCCGGTGGGCCGGCACGTAGCACGGGGAGGCCCCGGCGCCGTAGCAGCACGACCAGGGTGGCCAACTGCCGCTCGGGCTGCGGTGCCGTTGTGCCGACGGCGGGGGCGAGCCAAGTGTAGTACCGGACGTCCGGCCGTTCGTCCGCTAAGATGGGGGCACGGTGAGGAGGTGCAGCATGAGGCACGTCATCGCGATTCTGGCGGTCGTCGTCCTGCTTCCGGTGCTGGCTGACGCCCAGACACCGGGGCGGACCGCGTGGGGCGACCCCGATCTCCAGGGGGTCTGGACGAACCGGACCACGACGCCGCTCGAGCGCCCGAGCGAGTTCGAGGGACGGACGGAGCTCTCCGCCGAGGAGCGCGCGGATCTCGACGCGCAGGCCGAGGCCAACCGGGACCGCCCGCCGCCTCCCGGCCGCACCGGGGCCTACAACAGCTTCTGGCTCGACCGCGGCCTGCGGACGAATCAGACGTCGCTCATCGTCGACCCGCCCGACGGCAGGTATCCGACGAGGACGGAGCGGGTGCGGGAGTCCGACGCGGCGTTCGCAGCGTCGCGGGACGGCACGGAGTTCGACACCTACGAGGATCTGAACCTCTACGACCGGTGCATCACGCGCGGCATGCCCGGCTCCATGATCCCCGGCTTCTACAACCACAACTACCAGATCCTGCAGACGCCCGGCTACGTCGTCATCCTGGTGGAGATGATTCACGACGCGCGCATCATCCCGCTGGACGGACGCCCGCATCTGCCGGTGCAGATCGGCCAGTGGATGGGCGATTCGCGCGCCCGCTGGGAAGGAGACACGCTGGTGGTCGAGACGACCAACCTGACCCCGAAGGGCGACGAGCGGGTGCGCAACCTGGTGCGCGCGGGCAGCGAGCGGGCGCACGTCGTCGAGCGGTTCACGCGGGTCGATGCCGATCGCATCGACTACAGCTTCACGGTCACGGACCCGGCGACCTATGCGCGTCCGTGGACGGCGGAGATTCCCATGGTGCCGCTCGGGGGCGAGATCTTCGAGTACGCCTGCCACGAGGGGAACTACGGGCTGGAGAACATCCTGGCCGGCGCCCGCGCGGCCGAGGAGTAGTCGGCCGCAGCGAAGCAATGATGCGTGCCTGGCCGCCCGGGCGACCACGCGGCCAGGCACGCGCCGTTTGCCGCTTCGACAGCCGCCTGCGGCGCGCGCCGGCTTCCCGGTCGGATCGCCTGGGGCGGGCGTTCGGTCCGTCCGATCAGGGGTCGACGTGCACCTCGGCGAGGGCGATCCCGCGCTCGCCGGCGACGGTGTAGAGGAGGTAGACCCGCCCGTCCTCCTCGAAGGTCGCCGGATCGCGCAACTGGTTGACCGGGACGTCGATGGCGCCGCCGCGGGACGGCTCCACCGGCAGGCCGGCGCCCTCCCAGGGGAGTTCCGGGCGCAGCACCTCGACCGGCTCCGTGGCCCGCCAGTCGCGCCAGTCGCCGGCCAGGTCGATGTGGGCCAGCCGGATGCGCTCCGGCGCGTCGCGCCGCTCGGTCCAGAAGACGAACAGTCGGTCGCCGCGTTTCAGCAGGGCCGAGTGCCGCATGTCCGGGTGGAACAGGTTCGGCCCTTCCTCGAAGCCGGTGAGGCCGTCGCGCGAGCGGTACATCACGCCCGGCATCGCCAGGGCGTAGACGTAGCCGTCGTGCCGGAAGGCGCGGAAATAGGGCCGGCCGAGAATCTCCGGGCGGCCCTCGAAGTGAAGCCCGTTGGCGGAGACCGCGGCGCGCGTCACCTGCGGGCCCGCCTCGCGCCCGTGGACATACATCACGATCTCGCGCCGCTCGTCGACGACGTGCACGTCCGGCGACGCGATGTGCGCGTAGGCGCCCGCCGGGTTCGGCGAGTCGGCGCCGCAGGGCGGACAGGTCGACGGGAAGTGCGACTGCTCGATCCGCAGGGTCCCCGGCTCGTACATCCTCCACGGCCCGGCCAGGTCGTCGGCGTAGGCGAGCCGGATGTAGGTGCCCCGGTGGTCGGCGAAGTACAGGTAGTAGCGGCCCAGCGGGTTCTCCACCCAGTCCGGAACGCGGATGAGCGACGGCCCCGCGATGTTGCTTCCCATCCGCCCGTCCATGTCCGGCGTGATGATCGGCCCGTCGAGCAGGCGCTCGATGCGGACGGTCTGGGCGGCGGCGGAGTGAGCCAGCAGCGCCGTAGCGAGGACCAGCCAGAGGAAGGCGCGGATACCGTTCGCAAGGTGCATGGTGTCTCCCGGTCGCTCGAGCACGATGTCCGCGACGCCCTTGGGTCTCGACGCCCTTGGCGGATCTCCAACCATCGAACTCGCATCGTATCGCAGGACGGGGCGGGACCAGACCGAGCGCCGAAACAATGCGAGGATCGACACCGGCCCGGTGGCGGTACCTGTACGATCCGCCGATAGGTCGAACATGGAGCCGACGCCGGCTCTGCCGCGGTGGGGCATCACCGCGGATGCGGACCCATGCCGCACCACGACGTCACGATCCGGAAGTTCGCCTCGCGCCACGACTACGCCGCCTGCGTCGAGCTCCAGCGCGACGTCTGGGGCGAGCGCTTCGCCGACGTCGTGCCGCCCACGATTCTCATGGTCTCGCAGCGCCTGGGCGGCGTGGCGGCGGGAGCGTTCGACGCCGGCGGCCGACTGCTCGGCTTCGTTTTCGGCGTGACGGGCATCCGCGACGGCGAGCCGGTGCACTGGTCGGACATGCTGGCCGTGCGGCCGGAAGCGCGAGGGACCGGCATCGGCAGGCGCCTGAAACTCTTCCAGCGCGAGCAGCTTCTCGAGCTGGGCGTCCGCCGCATGCACTGGACGTTCGACCCGCTGGTCGCGCGCAACGCCAACCTGAACCTGAACAGCCTCGGAGCGGTGCCGGTCGAGTACGTCGTCAACCTGTACGGCGAGACCGGCAGCTCGCTCCACGCCGGGCTCGACACGGACCGCTTCATCGTCGAGTGGTGGCTCGACGAGGCCGCACCGCCGGATAGTCGCGCGGTGGGCGAGCCGGCGTCGGGGACGGCTTCCGGCGGGTCGCCCACCGCCATGCCGCTGGTTCCGGTCACGGCCGACGCCGGGCCGCCAGCGATCGTCGACCTGACATGCGTCGCCGGGGAGCGCGGACTGTCCACCGCGCCGCGCGTGCGGGTTGCGGCCCCGGCGGATATCGACGCGCTCAAGGCACGTGATCCGTCCCGGGCGCGAGCGTGGCAGCGGATGCAGCGCCTTGCGTTCACGCACTACCTCAGCCGCGGCTACCGCGTGTCCGGATTCGAGCACCGTGCGCCGCCCGCCGATTCGTACTACCTCGTGGCGAGGACCGACCGATGAGCCTGCTGCTTGCGCGCATCACGCTGCGGGAGATCCGGATGGTGCTCCGGGAGCCGTTCGAGATCTCGTCCGGCCGAACCACGGACCGGCGAATCCTGCTGCTCGAGCTCCAGGACGCGGGAGGCGCCACGGCCTGGAGCGAGTGCGTCGCCGGGGAGCGTCCGAACTACTCGGCTGAGACCATCGACACGGCCTGGCTGGCGATCACGGAGTGGATCGCGCCGCGCCTGCTCGGGATGCGCCTCGACGGTCCGCATCTTATCGACGACATGCTGCGGCGCGGCATCCGTGGCCATTCGATGGCCAAGGCGGCGGTCGAGATGGGCGCCTGGGCCCTCGCGGCCGAGCGGGAAGGGGTCAGCCTCTCCCGTCTGCTGGGCGGGACCCGCACGACCATCGCGACCGGTATCTCCATCGGCATCCAGGCGAGCGCGCGGACGCTTGCCGACAAGGCGGGCGAGGCCATCGAACGCGGGTACCGGAAGATCAAGATGAAGATCCGCCCCGGCGCCGACATCGACTACATCGCTGCCGTGCGCGAGGCGCTCGGCCCACGGGCGCCGCTCATGGCCGATGCCAACAGCGCCTACACGCAGGCGCACGCCGACCATCTGGCGGAGCTCGATGCCTACCGGCTGCTGATGATCGAGCAGCCGCTGGCACAGGACGACCTGCGCCGCCACGCGCAGTTGCAGGACCGCCTCGACACGCCGATCTGCCTCGACGAGTCGATTCCGCACGCCGCGGCCGCCGAGGATATGCTCGCCCTCGGGGCCGGCCGCATCGTCAACGTCAAGCCGGGGCGGGTGGGCGGCTTCACGCAGGCCAAGGCGATCCACGACCTCTGCCGGAACCACGCAGTGCCGGTCTGGTGCGGCGGGATGCTGGAGAGCGGTGTGGGGCGCGCCCACAACGTCGCCCTCGCCTCGCTCCCCAACTTCACGATCCCCGGCGACGTCAGCCCCAGCGCCCGCTACTGGACCGAGGACATCGTGACGCCGGAATGGACCATGGACGCGAACGGAATGGTCGCCGTCCCCGCCGACCGCCCGGGTCTCGGCGTCGAGGTGAACGTCGACCGCGTCAACGACCTGACGGTGCGCACGAAGACGTTGAAGTGGCGAGGCAACGGATGAGCACGAAGCGGTCCGGTCGCACGGCCATCCATCCGGACCGCACGCCCCCGTCGGGGTTTGGACGCCACCGCCGGGATCGTCACCGCAGGACCTCGCCGTTCCAGAGGCGCTGCAGGAACTCGAGCACGGGCAGCACCTGCACGTCCCCCCAGGCCGCCGCGCGCTCTCCCAGGTAGACGCCGTAACAGGTGGCGGCGTGCGCCGGGAGGTGCTCCCGGATCCGCCGGAAGCCGCGGTTGAACCGCGTGTCCCAGCGCGACGACGCCTTGATCTCGATGGCCACGAACCCGGCCGCCGTTTCGCAGAGCAGGTCGACCTCCGCTCCGTCGTAGCTCCGCCAGTAGCAGGGCGCGTAGTGCCGGCCCGAGTAGCTCAGAAAGGCGCGGACCTCGTTCAGGACGGTCGTCTCCAGGAGCGGCCCGCGCTCTTCCGGTGTCGGCGGGTAGGGCAGGCGGCCGGACAGGGCACGGACGACGCCGCAATCGAAGAAGTAGAACTTGCTCTGCTGCACCTGCCTGGTCGCGGGCCGCAGCTTCCAGGCCGGCAGCCAGAACCCGAGGAGCGTGTCGATCAGGATGCTGAAATGACTCTGTACGGTGCGGCGGTCGATTCCGGCGTCGCGGCCGATCGATGTGGCGTTCGTCACCTGGGCGTTCTGGCGTGCGGCGATCTCCAGGAAGCGTGCGAAGGCGCCGAGGTTGCGGGTCAGTGCTTCCGCCTGCACCTCCTGCACCAGGTAGGTCTCCGCGTACGTGCGCAGGTAGTCCCTTGCGTTCTCGCCCGTGACGGCCATTGGGAGCGTGCCCTGCGCGAGCACCCGCTCCACGTCGATCCCGAAGTCCAGCTCGGCCGACACCAACGGAAACAGCGTCGTGGTGATGGCGCGTCCCGCCAACAGATTGACGCCGCGCCGCCGCAGCTTGCGGGCGCTCGAGCCGGACAACACGAAGCGCAGTCCGCGGGACTCGATGAGACGGTGGACCTCGTTCAGCAGCTCGGGAACCTTCTGCACCTCGTCGATGACGACCCAGGACTCGGCGGGCAGTGCCGCGAGCTCCCGGTACAGCGTGTCGGGCCGCTTGCTCAGGCGCAGCGCCTCGCCGGTGTCGAGCAGGTCGTAGGTCGCCGCGTTCAAGAAGCGGTCGCGTATCCAGGTGGTCTTGCCCGTGCCTCGGGGACCGAACAGGAAGACAGAGCGGGTGGGTGTTGGTAGTAATCTGGCGTACACGATGCCCGATATTACCCGAAATTAGATCATAGTCACCGCGATCCTTCCCGCCGCCGGACCGTGCCCCCGTTCGCCTGTCTTGATCATCATTCCTCCTTCGTTCGATCGAGGCGGCGGGCGGGATCTAAGTCGTAGCCGCCGATGCCGTAGCCGGCGCCGTCGTCGTCGCCGTCGCTGTAGCCGGCGCCGGAGCCGTAGCCGGCGCCGGAGCCGTCGCCGTCGCCGGAGCCGTCGCCGTAGCCGTAGCCGGAGCCGGAGCCGGTGCTGTAGCCGGCGCCGTCGCCGTAGCCGTCGCCGTAGCCGTAGCCGTAGACGTCGCCGTGGCCGTGGCCGTAGCCGTGGCCGTGGCGGTAGCCGTCGCCGGAGCCGTAGCCGGAGCCGTCGCTGTAGCCGGCGCCGTAGCCGTAGCCGTCGCCGTCGCCGTAGCCGTCGCCGAAGAGGTAGTCGTCGCCGGAGCCGTCGCCGTCGCCGTAGCCGTAGCCGTAGCCGGAGCCGTCGCCGTGGCTGTCGCCGTCGTTGCAGCCGGAGCCCAAGCGGGTCATGACTGGACCGCCTCGGGCGCGCTGCGGATCGTGCTCTCCGCAGATGCCGTCGTCGCGAGGATCTCCGACACGCCGAGGACGATCTGGCTGCTGACCTGCGGGGCGATCCGGCTTTGCGCCGGCCGGATGCCGTGGACGGCTACGGCCGACAGAGAGATGGATCGCTCCGCCTGCCAGCGCCAGAGGCGTCGGGCGTCGTGCAGTTCGACGGTGGAGCCGTCGCGGGTGCCGAGCACACCCGCGTGCACACCCGCGTCCGTCGACCGGACAACGACGTAATCGCCTGTCTTCATCATCATTCCTCCTTCGTTCGATCGAGGCGGCGGGCGATCGCCGCAGTCCGGCGAGGCCCTTCACGGGCGAGGCCCTTCACGGACGTAAGCCGGGGTGTCCGGAGCACGTTGCTGACGGCCCCGGAAAATCACCGCAGCCCGACGAGGCCCTTCACCGATTCGATGAGGGCGGCCGAGTCGTAGCCGACGCCTTCCTTGAAGACGAGGGTCACGTTGCGAATCTCCGCCGGGCGGCGGACCGGGTCGCCGGCGATGACGACCAGGTCGGCCAGCTTGCCGGGCTCGACCGAGCCGTAGCGGTCGTCCTCGCGGAGGACGCGGGCGCCGTTCAGGGTCATGATCCCGACGACCTCCTCCGGCGTGAAGCCGGCCTCGAGCAGCAGCTCGTAGTTCCGCTGATCGCCGAAGCCGGGGAGCGCCCCGCCCATCCCGGTCGGGTCGACGCCCGCCGCGAGCAGCCCGCCCGCTTCCACGAAGCGCTTCTCGAACGCCTGCGCCTTGGAGAACAGGGTCGCCATGGGGGAGTCGTCGCGGGCGGCGACGTCGGCTCGCGACTGCAGGTACTCGTCGCGGGCGCCGGGGGCGAGCATCTCCAGCACGCGGTCCTCGAGCGGTGGGCGGTTCGGCACGCCGAGTTCGTAGACGGCGAGGGTCGACGTCAGCGCGACGCCCGCGTCGACCATCTCCCCGATGGTGGCGTCGACCGCCTCGCCGTCGACGTCGACCTCCAGCAGGCTCCGCTGCACGCCGGGCGGGCAGACGCCGGGCTCCTTGCCCTCGACGAAGTCGCTGCTGGTGAAGAAGCCGTGCTCGATGTTGTCGATACCCAGGGCCACCGCCTCCCGGAACGAGACGGAGCAGAGGTGCCCCGTGACCCGCAGGCCGCGCCGATGCGCCTCGTCGATGGCGGCGGCCAGCTCCTCGTCGCCGATGCGCGTGTAGGCCTTGAACCAGTCGACGCCCTCGTCCGCCCAGTAGCCGACGACGCGCCGCGCGTCCTCGGGCGTCCCCACCTGGAACATCTGCGACATCGCCCCCGCGCCCGACAGGTACGGCCCCGTGATGTACATGCGCGGGCCGATCTCCTGCCCCTCGGCGATGGCGTGCTTGAGGTTCAGCTCGCTGTACGGGGAGAAGGCGCCGGTGGTCCGGATGGTGGTCACCCCGGCGGCGAGATAGAGGCGCGGCGCGCTGTAGTTGAGCTGTACCCGACGGCCGCGCGTCATGTAGAAGGTGTGGTCGTGCAGGCCGACCATGCCGGGGATGACGGTGTGGCCCTCGAGCGCGAGCGTCCGCGCGCCGGCCGGGATGTCGACCTCGCCGTCGGCCCCGACGGCGGCGATACGCCCGTCCCGGATGAGGATCGTCCGGCCCGCGGCGGCGGGGCCCCCGGTCCCGTCGACCACCTGCACGCCGGTCAGCGCGACCACCGGGTCGTCGACGTCGACGAACTCGCGCACCCCGTCGGACAGCGTCGCTGCGGGCTGCGCGGCGACGGCAAGCGGAACCGCGAGAACGACGGACGCGATGATCAGTCTGCGCATGGGTGATGTCTCCAGCTTCGACGCGTTCGCTGCCAGCGCCGGCGCGGCGGACGCCCGGCACCCGTGCCGCCGCAAGGCGCCGGTGCGCTGCCGGCGCCACGCCGTCCGCGAAGGCCCTGTGACCGTGTGCCGTCACCCGGGCGCGGGATCAGCGCCTCCCCGGCGGCGGGCCGGCGGCGACGTCGAAAACCAGCTTCATTCCCGCCTCGAGGTGCTCGGCGATGTGGCAATGTAACATCCAGCGTCCCGGGTTGGACAACTCCAGCAGCAGGTCGGCGGTGGACCCGGCCGGCACGAGCGTCGTGTCCTTCCAGACCAGGTTGTCGTTGGGGACCCCGTCGCGGCTCAGCACGAGGAAACGCTGGCCGTGGATGTGCACCGGGTGCTGCATGGCGTGCATGGCGCCGCGGTCGTTGCGCAGGCGGATCTTCACCACGTCGCCGCGCCGAAAGCGCCAGTCGATGGCGCCGTTCTCCAGCCCGGTGTCGAGATCGCGCAGGATCCAGCGGACCCGGTCGGCCGTCGAGACCCAGTTCATGCGCGGCATCGTGCCGCTCCACTCGACCGGATTGAAGAACGACCGGTCCACGTTCAGCAGCGGCTCCAGCGGATCCGGCAGCCCGTCGACCTCGAGCGTCAGGAGCAGGTGGTGGTCGACCGGGCGGTCGAACGCGTCGCGGTAGCGGTCGATGTCCGCCGCGACGTCCGGGTGGTTCCGGAGCTCCCGGAAGCTCGCCCCGTGGTCCGGCGCGGCCGGCCTGTCGGTCACCGTGACCACCCCCAGCACCGCGCCGTCGGGGAAGAAGTTGCCGTAGACGTGGTCGATGGCCTGTACCCGGTTGACCAGCGGCGCCTCGCCCGGCTCGTCGAAGCGGACCTCGACGATGTAGCGCTCCGCCGGCGCGATGACCACGCTCTCCACCCACGTCTGCCGCTCGAACTTCCCGATGTCCGACGCGACGACCTTGATCGATGCTCCGCCGAACGACAGATTGAACGTCCGCGTGTTCGAGACGTTGGTCAGGAAGAAGCGGACCACCTCGCCGCGGTCGACTGTGAGGCGGTAGTGCGGCTCGCCGTTGACAAGCAGCAGGTTGCCGAAGCGGCCCATGAGCGCGTGCGTCGCCCGGTCGCGCCCGAACGGGATCAGGTGCACGTCGCCGCCGTCTTCGGCACCCGCACCGCCGAGTCCGCCTACCAGCAGGTCATCGAGCATCAGCCCCTGCTCGCGGTTCACGGGACCGAGCCAAGCTGGGTCGGACGCGTCGACCCGCAGGGAGCCGTACAGCCCGAGGTCCTGCTGCACGTCCTCGCGGTGGTGCGGGTGGTACCAGTAGAGGCCGGCGTCGGGGAAGTGGATGCGGTACTGGAACGTCTCCCCCGGCGCGATGGAATCCTGCGTGAGACCGGGGACCCCGTCGAAGCGGTTGTCGAGCCGGATGCCGTGCCAGTGCACGGCGGTCGGCAGATCGAGCCGGTTCGTGACGTTGACGGTTATCGTCGCGCCCTGCGGCACCTGGATGAGGGGGCCGGGGTACTGCTCGTTGTAGCCGTACATCGTGAGCGTGCGGCCGTTGATGGTGCGCCGCACGAGCCCGGCCTCCAGGTCGAGGGTGCCGCCGTCGCCGAGCCGCACAATCTCTTGCCGCGTCGCGGCTGGCAGTGGTGCCGCGGCCGGCAGTGGTGCCGCAGCCGGCAGTGGCGGCACCGCCGCGGACGGCAGGAAGGGGTCGACCGGCGGGGTGAGCCGGCCGATGCCCGGCATCATCGCCACCGACGGGTGCATCGACGGTCGCGTCCAGCCGCGCGCGGGCGGCGGCGGGTCGGCGCCGGACACCATCCCGGTCACCGCCAGCAGGTCCTCCGGCTCCATCCGCATGCCGGCCGAGGTGCCCCGCAGGACGATGCGCCCCTCCCACGCCGGGGCGTTCGGCCTCGCCTCTGCGGTGACCAGCACGAGGAACTTGTCGAGGTCGACCGCGTCGAGCGCCGTGCGGCCGTTCGCCACCGGACCCAGGTTGCGCACCGGCCGCAGCCGCGGCGTCGTCGCCCACGCGACGTAGCCCGTGTAGTCGCCGAGCGCGGCCGGGTCGGGAAGGCCCGCGGCGTGGAGCGTCAGGTCGAAGCGGTGGTGACCGTCGGCGGTCACCGAGGCCCCGAACGGGGAGGGGGGCGGCGTCAGCTCGACGTAGCCCGAGGCGCCGGGGAGGCCGGGGGCGTGGACCAGGTCGATGCAGTACAGATCGGGGTCAGCCGCCGGTCCGAGCGGATCGAGTGCGGGGCAACGGACGGCGGTGCCTCCCTGCCCGGCCGACGCGGCCGCGGCGGCGACGAGCCCCGCTGCGAAGGCCGCTCCGGACACCGCTGCCTCCGATGGGGCTCTCGCGGACCCGGTCGTGGCCGAAGGGCCGGCGGCCAGGAGGGCCGCAACGGAAACCCACGCGGCGAGCATCCCGGTGGAGGAGGCGGCGCGTGCCGGCGGGTAGACCATCCGGTGAGTGTGGCCCAAAGGTGTTCGTCCTGTCACATGCGAGGCAGGAGGCCCGCTCGCGCCGGGCGCGTGCCACCCACTCGTCTCGGAACGGTGGGTGTCCGGCACCACGCCGTCAGGCGCGCCGTTCCCGCGCCGCGCCGTCGGCGCGCTCGATCACCAGCCCGTGCGACACATCCAAGTGAACGCCGACCGACCGGGTTGCACAAAGTTGCGCCGGGGTCTATGGTGGCAGCGACGACAGTCACGCCGTCCTATCGGACGGAACAGGCCCGCCCGAAAGGACGCAGCACCGCCGGGAGTCTCCGCCGAAGAACGGCGCGGACTCCTGCAGGCATGGCTGGGCGGGAATCGGAGCCGCAGGCGACGGTTCCCGGGCCAGAGGAGGTTGAGATGAACGGTCGACGCTTCGCAATCGTGGTGGCGCTCTTCGCGCTCGTATCGCTGGCGGCCGCGCCGGCGGTCGCCCAGGATGAATGGACCGTGCCGCGGACCGCGGACGGCCAGCCGGACCTGCAGGGAATCTGGACCAACAACAGCGCCACGCCGATGGAGCGGCCGGAGCAGCTCGGCGAGAAGGCGCGCCTCACCGACGAGGAGCTCGCCGACCTGACGGCGCGCATCGCCGAGTTCCGCGACGCCGAGCAGGCCGGCGACCTGCTGGGCGACCGTCTGATCCAGCAGGCGCTCGGCAACCCCGAGTTCCAGGACTTCGACGTCATCACCGGCAACTACAACGCGTTCTGGCTCGTCGAGCGCGAGCTCGACAGCCGCACGTCGCTCATCATCGATCCGCCGAACGGGCGGCGTCCGGCGATGACGGCAGAGGCGCAGGAGCGCGCGGCGGCGCGTGGCGCCTACCTGCGTGACCATCCGTCGGACGGCCCCGAGAACCGGACGCTGGGCGACCGCTGCCTGCACTTCGGGGCTCCCAACCTGGGTTCCGGCTACAACAGCTACCTGCAGATCCTGCAGACGCCGGGCCACGTGGCCATCTACCAGGAGATGGGGCACGAGATCCGCACCATTCCGCTCGACGCCGGCCCGCATGCGGGCATCCCGCAGTGGAACGGCGACGCGCGCGGGCGGTGGGAAGGCGATACGCTGGTCATCGAGACCCGCGACTACTCGCCGCAGTCCCGCTACAACGGGGCCAGCGAGAACCTGCACCTGGTCGAGCGCTTCACCCGCATCAGCCCCGACGTGCTGCGGCACGAGATCACGCTGAACGACCCGGAGACCTGGACCCAGCCGTGGACGGTGGAGCTGCTGCACACCTCCACCATGGAGCCGATCTTCGAGTACGCGTGCCACGAGGGGAACTACGCGATGCCGGGCATCCTCGGCGGCGCGCGCCGGGAGGAGTCCGAGGCAGAGGCCGAGAACCAGCAGTAGCCGGACGTCCCGTCGCCTCTAGTCGCCGTCTCTCGATCGCAACGGGGTGTTGCCGCCCGACCGGGTGGGCGCCCCGTTGCGGTATTCCTCCCGTAGCGGTCCAGCCCGGGCCGCGCCCCCGACCAAGCCGGATCCATTCGACCGGCATAGGCTCCTAGCCCACCATTCGTCGCCTGACGGCTCCGCCTGGTGCCCAACCATGCCTGCTAGGAGTCTGCACCGTTCGACGGCGCAGACTCCTAGCAGGCCCATCGTCGCCCGACGTCTCCGCTTGGCGCCCAGCCGTGCCTACTAGGAGCCTGCCCCGTTCTACGGCGCAGGTTCCTGGGGCGTCCCCGGTCGGAGCGGACGCCCCCGCTGGAGCGGACGCACGACCCGCGTCCACCACATCACGAACCCGGTGACGAAGAGGACGGGCGGCAGCAGGCCGATCGCCGCCCAGAGCGCCTTCGTCGACCAGCCGCCGAAGCGGCCGAAGTGCACGCGGGCCACCCAGTAGAGGACGTTGTCGACGGTGCGGGGTTCGAACGTCTCCTCGTCGAACGGCTCGATGGCGTCGGCCAGGGCGTTGAAGGGTTCGGGGATCGCCAGGTAGATCCCGGTAAGTCCCCACATGAGGATGAAGACGACGGTCCAGACGCCGACCGCGCCGTGCAGGGTCCAGATGAGGCGCCGCCAGTTGGCGCGCAGATCCACCCCGAGCGCCCGGCGCCAGCCGGCGACCCCCGGCCACCAGATGACGGCGCCGGTGACCGCGAGGACCGTCAGCAGGACGGAGCCGACGCCGTTCGCGTCCCGGCCCGTCTCCCCGAACAGAAGGTTGTCGTGCAGCGCGAGGAGCCAGGTCGTCAACCGGTAGGGGAGCGGCAGCCGGTGGCCGAGGTCGTCGCCGGTGTAGGGGTTGACGGCACCCAGGAACAGTGGATGGAGGAGCGCGGCACGCCCAACACGCTGCTGCGGCGCGGCCACCGGCGCGACACGGCCCATCCGGGATAGGCGCCCTCCGCCGCCGCGGTCAACTCGTCCTGGCTGAGACGCGTGCCCGAGACGGTGACGAACCGCGGCTGCGGCTCGAACGTCTGGCGGAGCTCGCTCCGGTAGACCAGGACGCTGCCGCTGACGCAGATGGCGATGACGTACAACCCGACGGCGATGCCCGACCAGAGATGGACCTGGAAGAGTGCCCGGCGCAGCCAGAACGCCTGCGGCTGCCGCAGCCAGCGCTTCCAGGCGGAGGTGTCGGGGGTGGGCACGTCTCAGGGTCCGGAGGAAGAGCCGGCAGGTCCTTGTGTCCGCCGGCGCCGTGACCCGGGGCGCGCAAGGCGGGTCGCGCGTTGGCGCGCCGACGCACCGGACGACCGGGGAGAATCGGTTGCTCGCCAGGAGTCTCGCGAAGCGAAGACTCCCCAACGCGCCCGCAGGGCGCGCGCGCACTACCGGGGCGGCTCGGTCGGGTCGCGGCCGTCGCGCGGTGCGCCGGTGCCGGACGAGCCCATGAAGAACTTGCTGCCGTCCTCGAACGTCACGTCGCGGCCATTGGCGCGGGCCGTGCGGTCCTTGCTCTGGTAGCCGTCGACGATGATCATCATGCCCGGCACGATCGAGTCGCGCCGCAGGCCGCGCCGCAGCAGCGTGTTGGGCGTGCCGCCCTCCACCATCCACACTTCCTGGGTGCCGTCAACGCCGGTCACCTCCATGTGGATCCAGGTGTGGGGGTTCACCCACTCGACCTTCACCACCGGTCCCCGCAGCAGGACCGGCCGGTTCGGGTCGAACTCGGCGCCGAACGCGTGGTGCGCGAGGACGGGCGCGGCGGCGGTCACAAAGAGAAGCCCGGCGGCGGCGAGCATTGCCGGAATCGCAAGGCAGGCGAGACGACGTCGTGTCATGTGCATCGGATGTACCTCGGGATGAGTGATCAAGCTACTGGACTTCCGGGACCTTCCCGTCCCGCACGTCCTGCTCCAGGATGCGCGCCCCGCCCAGGATTCCCTGGAACGAGTAGTTGGCTTCGTGGCAGGCGTACTCGTAGACGCGGGTATCGCTGGCTGGCCAGACGTACTCGCCGCTCCACGGCGCCGTCCAGACGTTGGGATCCTCGACCGTGAACTCGTAGCGCAGCGTGTCGGCGTCGATGCGCGTGAAGCGCTCGACGACGTGCAGGTCGCGCGTCGCCAGCCGGAGCGCCGGCGTGTCGTTGAAGTTGGTTGTGTCGACGACGAGGGTGTCGCCCTCCCAATGGCCGACGGAGTCGCCGAGCCAGCTCCGGATCGCGGGCGGGGCGTGCTCCTGGTTCATGCGGACGATGCGGGCGTCGTGCACCATCTCGGCCAGGATCATCACGTGCTCGTCGGTCTGCACGATGCGCTTCAGGTTGTTGTAGAGCACCGGCAGCATCGGCGGGCCGCCGACGGACCCGAATCCCAGCAGGCAGCGCTCCGCCAGCGGCCGGATCTCCGGGTCGTCGTAGGGGCCGGGGGCGTCGAGCCCGCCCTCGATCAGCCACCACGCCGTGCCGGTGTTCTCGCGGAAGCGCGCGCGTCGAGCGGCGGCCCGCGCCCGCGCGGCGGCCGTGAGCGCCGGTCGCCGGCCGTTCGGCGGGTCGGTGATGATCGACGTTCGCCACTCGCCGTCGATCCGGAACGCCGCCGCGCCGCGGTCGATCCAGAAGGTGTTGTAGCCGCCGACGTTGCCCGCCGCGCCCGGGGAGCCGTCGCCGCCCGCGGGCGGAGCCTCGCGGTTCGGGTCGCTGGCCGCGTTGCGGCTGATGTTGCGCTCGAGCTCCTGCCGGGCGATGGCCGCGGCTTCCTCTTCGGTCAGCCGCAGCTTGTCGCCGAACTGCTCCGGCCGCTCGAGCGGCGTCAGCGTTGCCGTGTCGTAGGTGCCCGACAGGTCCGGCCGCCCGCCTGCGGTGCGCGAAATCTCCTCCTGGCCGGCAGCGGCCGGAGCCGCCGCCCACGCCATGGTCAGCGCGATGAGCGCCGCGGCGACGCGACCGGTGACGGTTGGCATCGTTGCGCGTCGGTTCATGGATGTCATCTCCGTGGATTCCGGCTCCGCATGCCCGAGGTTCCGGCGCCCCGCGCGATGCCACGGCCACCGGCTCTCGATTCAGCGTCCCTCCCGCACGTCCTGCTCCAGGATCCGGGCGCCGCCCAGGATGCCCTGGAACGAGTAGTTCGCCTCGTGACAGGCGTACTCGTAGACACGGTTCTCGCTGGCCGGCCAGACATACTCGCCGCTCCACGGCGCCGTCCAGACCGTCGGATCGTCGACGGTGAACTGGTAGAGGAGCGTATCGGCGTCGATGCGCGTGAAGCGCTCCACGACGTGCAGGTTGCGCGAAGCGCCGCCGAGGGCCGGCTGGTCGGTGAAGTTGGTGGTGTCCACCACCAGCGTGTCGCCTTCCCAGTGGCCGACCGAGTCACCGAGCCAGCTCCGGATCTCGGGCGGGGCGTGCTCCTGGTTCATGCGCACGATGCGGGCGTCGTGCACCATCTCGACCAGGATCATCACGTGGTCGTCGGTCTGCACGATCCGCTTCAGGTTGTTGTAGAGCACCGGCAGCATCGGCGGTCCCGAGGTCGACCCGAAGCCGAGCAGGCAGCGCTCCGCGGCTGGACGAATCTCCGGATCGTCGTAGGGGCCGGGAGCGTCGAGGCCGCCCTCGACGAGCCACCACGCCGTGCCGGTGTTCGGGCGGAAGAAACCGGCCGCCTCCGCGCGCCGAGCCTGGGCCTCGGCCGTCAACGGCGGCTGCCGGCCGTTCGGCGGATCGACGATGATCGAAGTCCGCCACTCGCCGTCGATCTGGAACGCCGACGTCCCTCGATCCATCCAGAACGTGTTGTAGCCACCGACGGCTCCGGCCGCGCCGGTCGAGCCGTCGCCGCCCACCGGCGGCGCCTCCGACGGCGGCGCGCTCTCGATGTTGCGGTCCGGCGGAATGCCGAACACGGCCGCGAGCGCCACCGGCTCGTTCTCGGCGATCGTCGCCGCCTCTTCCTCCGTGAACGACTGGCGGTCGCCGAGCTCCGCCGGCCGCTGCAGGGGCGTCAGGGTGGCCGTGTCGTAGGTGCCCGACAGGTCCGGACGCCCGCTGGCGGTGCGCGGGATCTCCTGCGCGGTGGTGGTGGCGGCAAGGGCCGCGGTGACGAGGACCGCGCCCAGAACGCGGGCGGCGGACGATCGGTTTCGACTGGCCATTATGGAGTCCCTCCGGCTCATCATTCGCTACAGGTCAGGCTCTACAGGTCAGGCCCGGCGACCGTCACCGCTCCAGCGGATTCCGCCGCAGGTGGCCGAAGATGAGCTCTTCCACGAACTCGACGCACTTGAAGTCCATCAGACGCGCCCCCTCGTCGAGGCGCCGGTAGAGCGGCAGGCGGATCGTCCACGGCTCCGTGAAGACCATGGGGTCTTCCATCGTGGCTTCGTACTGGATGTGGTTGGGCGAGACGAGCGTGTAGCGTTCGGTCACGACGAGTTGGTTCGAGTGGTGACTCCCGGCCCGGTCGAACCAGGTCTGATCGTTCTGCCCGGTGACCTCGACGACCAGCGTGTCGCCCTCCCAGCGGCCCACGGACTGGCCCATCCAGGAGTCGGTCTCGGCGGGGCCCACGTCCTGCAGGTAGATGTCGCGGACGGCGCCCGCGAACTCGTAGGCGATGAAGACGTTGCCCTCGTTCTGGAAGATCTGGAACGGGAACGGCATGTAGGTCGCGCGCGGCACGCCCGGCATGTAGCACTTGATCTCCGGGTCGCGGTCCAGCCAGTTGGCGTGGTTCTCCTCCTTGAGGGCGCGCGCCTCCGGGGTGTACGGAATGCGGCCGCCCCCGGTGATGATGCCCATGCTGCCGGGGACTGCGCCGACGGCGCCGAGATGCACCACCTCGGCGGCCGGCAGTGGCCCCTGCGGACCCTCGCGCAGCGCCATCGCATGGCGCGCCGTGTGCGGCTCGATGTCGTAGTGCGCCGAGCTCAGCGCCTGCCAGATGCCGTTCAGATCGGGATTGCCGTTCGACAGCCGGGGAGGCTCGAAATCGGCGGACTGTGCGTAGAGAGGGGCGGCGATCCCGGCCACCGAAACTGCCAGGGCCGCCGCGACGACAAGGAACTTCATGCTCGAGATCCCCCAGGTGTCAAGGACCGGCGCGGTTCCGGCCGGCCGGAGTGTGCCCGCAAGCGCGTCGGGACATTGTACGCGTACGTGCCAGCGCGCGTGACGGCACACTCGCGGTGCGCGGACACTGCCGCCGGTTCCGCCGAAAGGCCCGCCGCCGGCTACATTCCCCGGACGAAGCGCTGGACCCGCTTCCCCTCCAGCGTCTCGCCGACGTAGATGTTCCCCTGCGAGTCGACGGCGAGGCTGTGCGCCGCCGTGAACCCGCCGGCCATGTGGCCTCCGAAGCCGAACGAGCCGGCTATCGACAGGTCGGACCGGCGCACGATCCACACCTTCTGGTTCATGCCGTCGATGTTGTAGAGGAACTCCTGGCCGGCGTCCGGCGAGAAGTCGATGTCGAAGGCCGAGCCGAAGCCGAGCGTCCGCGGGGCGATGACCACTTCGTCAACGTAGGTCCCGTCCCGGTCGAACACCTGGATCCGGTCGTTGACGCGGTCGCAGACGTAGACCAACCCGTCGGCCGCGAGCGTCGCGCAGTGGACGGGACGGCCGAACTGCTGCGACAGCGCGGCGTCGGGATCGTAGGAGTACGCGTCGTCGGTCGGGGTGTTGCCGTAGGCGCCCCAGTGGCGCCGGTACTCGCCGCTGTCCCCGTCGAACACGGCCACGCGCCGGTTGCCGTAGCCGTCGGCGATGTAGACCTCGTTCGTTTCCGGGTCGACGTCGATCTCCGCCGGCTGCCCGAAGTTGGCTTCGTCGTTGCTCCCTCGGCCCTGCCCGTGGGCGCCGATCTGCAGCAGGAACTCGCCGCCGCGGGTGAACTTCAGGATGTGGGCGTCCTGGCCGCCGCTTCCGCCGAGCCAGACGTTGTCGAGGTGGTCGATGAAGATGCCGTGCTCCGAGTCGGGCCACTCGTAGCCGTCGCCCGGACCGCCCCAGGCCTGCACGACGTCGCCCTCCTGGTTGAACTCGATCACCGGCGGCGCGGGCCGGCAGCACTCCGCCAGCGGCGGATCCGCGTCGGCGCCGGCTTCCTGCGGCGTGAGGCTGCCCGGCCGGTGGACGATCCAGACGTGGTCGCGCGCGTCGACGGCGACGCCGACGACGTTGCCGAGGGTCCAGTTGTCCGGCAGCGGCTTCGGCCACGTCGGGTCGTACTGGAACGCCGAGGCGTCGCCCGCGCCGCCCTGCGCTCCGGCCGCGATGGCTTCCCCGCCGAGCAGGGCTCCGGGGGCCGCCTCCAACCCCGGGCCGCAGGCGGCCGCAGTGGCCGCGAGACCGATCAGGAGAGCGCCGGCTCCGAGTCTGCACCTGTACGTCATGGCCTCATCGCCGTCCTTCCTCGATCCGGTCTCTGCGGCGGTCTTTCGCGGCTCCCGATCCGGCCTGTGGACGGATTCCCCGCGCCGGGCGACGGAACGCTGTGCCCGCCGTGTCCCGGCGCGGGAGGTCGTCCGCAGGCCGGGTCCTACTGTTCGGCCGGCGGGTCGGGGGTGACCGCCCGCATCTTGAACCGCCAGCCGTCCTCCGTCCGAACAAGCTTGTCGTTGTAGATGCCGGTGACGACCACGCTCGGGGGATTCGTCCCGGTGTTGTAGAGGGTCAGGTAGCAGCTCCCGTCGGCGCCCTCGTCCGTCGCGGTGACCTGGATCGCGGCGTTCCAGTGGCGCGCGCGGCCCTGGAAGTTCTCGTGGAAGCCCTGGGCGAACGCGACCAGCGCGTCGTGCCCGACGGAGTCGCCGAAGACGCCGTCGTCGGTGAACGTCTTGGCCCATGCCATCGCGTCGCCGCTGTCGATTGCGCGCGCGTACTGGACGTAGAGCTGCTGGATCTCGGCGTGGTCGTCGGCGGTCAGCTTCTCGGCCGCGCCCGCCGCGGTGGCGCCGGTCAGGGCGATGGCCAGCGTGAGCATCGTGAACAGAATCCGTCGCATCGGTCCCTCCGTGTCTGCGTTCCCAGGTTCGAGTTTCGCGGCCCATTCTCCCACGAAAGCGCTGCTCCTGTCCCCGGTCGCGCGGGTCGCGGCGCACCTGGCTGCCGCATCGCGCCGACCGGTCGCCCGGTCCGCTCCGGTGGCCGGCCGAGCCGCACGCACGCGGCGCAGCCCTCGAGTCGCCTGGGCGTTCGGAGACAGATTGCGGACGCCCCGCTTGGTCGAAAACCGAGGCCGAATGGGATCGCCTTCCGGGGGGCGTCCGCGCTACGCTTGGAGTTTGTTGCGGGGGTGCGTTCGACCCGCGTCGAAGAAGGAGATCGACATGCGCCAGACATCCGTCCCCATGGCAGTAGCTGCATGCGTCGTCGCGCTGGCCGCAACTCAGGCCGGTGCCCAGGAGCCCGGCTCCGACTGGACACCCGCGCGGACGGCGTGGGGCCACCCGGACCTGCAGGGTATCTGGGACCAGACCACCGGCACCCCGCTCGAGCGCGCGGCGGACGCCGGCGACCGGGAGTTCCTCTCGAACGAGGAGGCGGCGGAACGCGAGCGGCGGCGATTCGCGGCGTTCGACGCGCCGCCCCGGGCGGGGAGCCCGGGCAACTACGGGTCGCAGTGGCGCGACGGCTCGCGCAACGCGCTGACCCGCACGTCGCTCATCACCGATCCCGCCGACGGCCGGATCCCGGCCCTCACGCCGGCGGGGGAGGAGCGCGCCGCGGCCAACGTGTCTCGCCGGCGCGACCATCCCGC
>JAGWAJ010000036.1:0-383 GCA_021296475.1 Acidobacteriota bacterium | reverse complement strand
CCTCATCCTGCAGACGCCGGACGCGGTCGTGCTGCTCAACGAGATGATCAACGAGACGCGCGTCGTGCCCCTCGACGGTCGACCGCACCTACCGGACGGCGTGCGCCAGTGGAACGGGGACGCCCGGGGCCGCTGGGACGGCGACACCCTGGTCGTCGAGACTACCAACTTCAGCCCGCAGCAGCAGTTCCGCGGCCAGCCGGTCGGCGGGTTGCGCCTGGTCGAGCGCTTCACGCGCACCGGGCCGGACCGCATCGACTACGAGATGACGCTCGACGACCCGGCGACCTACGCGCGCCCCTGGACCGTCGTCCTCCCGATGACCCTGACCGGCGGTCCGATCTTCGAGTACGCCTGCCACGAGGGGAACTACGGCATGGAGG
>JAGWAJ010000035.1:30486-38232 GCA_021296475.1 Acidobacteriota bacterium | reverse complement strand
TCCTTGAGGATGGCGTAGTCGTGCGACGCCAAGAAGATCTGGAAACCGACGCCCTGGAGCTGGACCAGGATGTCGACGACGAGCCCGAAGAGATACGGCTTGAGATTTGTCTCCGGATCAACCCAGAAGAGGACCGAGCCCTGAAGCAGGGTTCCGTTCTGAATCAGGAGCCAGAGCAACCCCAGCTTCCGCATGCCTTCGGCGAGAAGGGTGAACTCCAGATTGCCCTGCCGGTTGCGGAGGAAGAACTCCTCGTCCTTGACGGTGACCTTTCCCGCGATCGTCTTCTGCAGGGTCTTGAGCAGCCCACTGCGCTCCCGGTCCGGCGCCCCGCGCGGGACGGGAAGGTGGGCGCGGTCGAGGATGTCCGGGTAGATCTCCGCGATGTGGATTTCACGCTGCGAATACAACGAACGGAAACCGGGCGAGTTGGCGAGCATCTCCTTTACCGGGACGTAGACGCTCCGGACGGGGTCGCTCGCCCAGGCCGTCGCGCCGGTGATGGTGGCAGAGTCCGGAACCGTGGCGTGGTTGGAGAACGACGCCCTGAGCTTCATCTCGTCGCGGTACACCTCCACCGAGCACCGGGAGCTCCCTTGTTGCCGCCGGACCAGGCGCCCCAGAGCTCGGCCGGAAGGCAGGAAGAGACGCACCAGCTTCAGCGCGAAGGGAGCCCTGGTCTTGCTGACGTCGCAGGCGGCATAGGCGACCTTCATCAGATGGGTCTTGCCGGTTCCGTTGGCACCCACGATGACGTTGATGCCGCGAGACGGCACGAAGTCGAGCTGCCTGAAGGCCGTGAAGCGCTCGAACTTCAGCCTGGTAATGGCCATGGGTCTCTCCGGGTCGGGCGGCGGATGTCGTTCACCACACCGTCCTGTAGGCCGCCGCATGCCGGTACCGTCCAGGCCCACCGTGCGGACTCCGTCTCGTGGCGATTGCTGGCAGCAGCGGAACCGGACATCACTCCGATCGTACCCGACGCTCGCGCCCCTGCGCGCCGTCGTTCGGCGGCGCGACCAGGCCGAAGAACAGGATCGGGACCGTTTCTCGACGCCGGCTGGCGGTGCAACGACGTCGTGGATCGCGGGACCGCTTCCGCGAATCCCTGGATTCTGATTCAATAAGGCGGTTCGCCGCTCGCGCTGAACCCGTCACGACGGGACACCGATGACCTGCCTCCTTCGCGCCGCACCTGTCGTCGCTGCGTTTCTGCTCGCGCCGGCGGCGGCCGGCGCGCAGTCCGCGCCGGCGCGCACCGCCTGGGGGGCGCCGGACCTGCAGGGCGTCTGGAACCACGGGACGGCGACGCCGCTGGAGCGTCCCGAGCGGCACGCGGGGCGGGAGCGGCTGACGGCGGCCGAGATTGCCGAGGTCAACGCGGCCCAGCGGTCGGCCGAAGGGGTCGGGGCACGGCGCGTCGTCTGGTGGGAGCGCGGCCTGTCCGACGGACGCACCTCGATGATCGTCGATCCGCCCGACGGCCGCATGCCGCTGACGCCAGCGGCGGCGGCGGAGCTCCGAGCCCGCCCGCCGGCGGGGGCGGCGGGGCCGGAGGACCGCAACCTCGGCGAACGCTGCATCTCGAGCGGCGTGCCGCGGCTCGGCGGCCCCTACAGCCAGAACGTTCACATCGCACAGACGCCCGACCACGTGCTGCTGCTGCACGAGATGATCCACGAGTACCGCATCGTCCCTCTCGACGGCCGGCCCCACCTGCCGGAGTCCGTCCGGCAGTGGCTGGGCGACGCCCGCGGCTGGTGGGAGGGGGACACGCTGGTGGTCGAGACCACCAACATCCGGGACGACCAGCGGTTCCGGGGCCTGTCGCAGGGATCGATGCGTCTCGTCGAGCGCTTCACGCGGGTGGGCGCGGACGAGCTCCGCTACGAGGTGACGTTCGAGGATCCGAAGCTCTGGACGCAGCCCTGGACGGCGACGCTCACGATGCCGCCGACGGACGGACCGATGTTCGAGTACGCCTGCCACGAGGGGAACGACGGGATGACGGCGCTCCTCGAAATCGCGCGCGGGGAGGCAGCCGCGGTGGGTGGCGAGTTCGGCTCGCGGTAGGGAGTCTGCGCCGCGGAACGGCGTGGACTCCTGCAGGGTTGGTTGGGTTACCAGGCGGAGCCGTCAGGCGACGAAGTGGTGGGCCAGGAGGGGCATCTTGACAGTCAGCTTCCGATCCGTGCCGGCGCGACGCTGGAAGTGCCGGGCGACCGTTCTGGCCGGAGCGGTGGCGCTCTCCGCGCTGCCTGCGGGGGCCGCGGCTCAGGCACCGGCGCTCGACGAGGTGATGGACCGGGCGGCGGGCCGGGTGGTGACGGTCATCGAGGATCTCGCCTCCGTCGTGATGGAGGAGGACTACAGCCAGGTCTACTTCTCCACGGAGCGGCGCAGCGGCCCGGCGCGCAGCCACCTGCGCTCCGACTTCCTCCAGGTGCGGTTGGCCGGCTCCGAGGAGTTGACCGGGTTCCGCGACGTCCTGGAGTACAACGGGCAGCAACCGCCTGGCGGAGCTGTTCCTCGGCACCCACGAGAGCGCGATGGACCAGCTCCGCAGCATCACGGAGGAGAACGCCCGCTACAACGTCGGGTCGACGCATCGGACCTTCAACGTCCCGACCTTCGGCCTGTTCGGCCTCCACCCTGCGAATACGGGGCGCTTCGACTTCCAGAAGCGAGGCGAGGGCTGCGGAGGCGTCGACGAAGCGTGGGAGGTTCGCTTCGAGGAGGTCGCGTCGCCGACCATGACGCGGGGCTATGGCGGGATCAACCTCCCGGCCCGGGGACATGTGTGCGTGGATCCCGAGACCGGCGACGTGTACGAGACCGGGATCGAGCTTCGGCACCCGGCGGTGGAGGGGCGGCCGGAGACCGAGGCGCAGGCGACCGTGACGTTCGGCCGCGAGCCGGAGACCGGCCTGTGGGTGCCGGTCGAGATGCGCGAGCGCTACCAGGAGCGCGGCGGGGGGAGAATGAACGGCACCGCCCGCTACTCGGACTTCCGGCGATTCGCGGTCGCGGTGGACGAGGACTGGACGGAGGAGCCGGAGCCGAAGTAGCCCGGCCGACCGATGCACCGGGCGGACCGGGGGCCCCGACACGGCGGTGCGCGGAGCCCGGACACCGCGGCCCGAGAGCCCGGACGCCGCGGTGAGCGGACGGCGCGCGCGGCGCCGGCAAGCGCATTCGCGACCGAGAACGGAGCAGAGGGCATGCAGGAGCGGCAGACGATGACCCGCGGCAGCGGTTTCCGAACGTGCCGGAGCTTGCCGGCCCTGGTTGCCGTGCTGGCGGCCCTGCCCGTGGCGGCCGGCGCCGCGGACGACGGCCGGCGCCTGATCGAGGCCGTCAGGGCGGAGGACGCCGGGACCGTGCGCGCTCTCCTCGACCTGGGGGCGGACGTGCACGCTGCGCAACCCGACGGCGCCACCGCGCTCCACTGGGCGAGCTACGGGAACGCGGGCGACCTCGCGGCCCTCCTCCTCGCCGCCGGCGCCGACGTCGATGCGGCGAACGACTACGGCATCACGCCGCTCGCGCTCGCCTGCGAGAACGGCTCCGGGGCAATGGTGCGGCGGCTGCTCGAAGCCGGCGCGGACCCGAACCTCGCCCGGGCGACGGGCGAGACGCCGCTGATGACCTGCGCGCGGACCGGCGATCGCGGCGCGGTCGAGGCGTTGCTGGCGCGCGGCGCGGACCCCGATGCGACGGAGTCGTGGCGCAAGCAGACGGCGCTGATGTGGGCGGCCGGGGAGGGGCACACGCCGGTGGCGCGCGCCCTCGTGGCCCACGGAGCCGACGTCCGCGCGCGTTCCACGGCCGGCTTCACCCCGCTCCTGATCGCGGCGCGCGAGGACCGGCCGGCGCTGGCGCGGCTCCTGCTGGATGCGGGCGCCGAGGTGAACGCCGAGACCCCGGACGGCCTGACGCCCCTTCTCGTCGCGACGCTGCGGGGGCACGCGGAGCTGGCCATCGATCTGTTGGCGCGCGGCGCGGACCCGAACGCCGGGGGCACCGGCTACACCGCTCTCCACTGGGCGGCCGGCTCCTGGCACACGGAGCTGACCGGCAGCCTGCGCGGCATCGCGACGGAGACGGATGAGGAGTGGCGCTCGCTCAACGGGGTCCGGACGGGCCGACTCGCGCTCGTCGAAGCGCTCCTCGCGCGCGGTGCGGACCCCGACGCGCGGCTCGCGGCGCACCCCCCGCAGTTCGGTTTCGCCAGCCAGCGGTTCCGCGTGAGCCTGGTGGGCGCCACGCCGTTCCTGCTCGCGGCCATGGACGGCAATGTCGCCGTGATGCGGGCGCTGGCGGCAGCGGGCGCCGATCTGCACCTGGAGACGGACCAGGGGACGACGCCGCTGATGCTGGCGTCGGGCCTGGGGCGGGTCCCGGCCGAGACCCGCGTCACGGAAGCGGACAGCGTGGAGGCGGCCCGGTTCCTGCTGGAGCGCGGTGCGGACATCAACGCCACGAACGGCGACGGCCGGACGGCTCTGCACGGGGCCGCCCATGTACGTTCCGACACGCTCGTCGAGCTCCTGGTCGATAACGGGGCGGCGGTCCGGGCCGGCGACCGCCGCGGCATCACGCCGCTGATGATTGCCGAAGGCGGCGGGCACATCCTCCTGCCGGGTCTCGGCGGCGGGAGCACGGCCGATCTGCTTCGTTCGCTCGGCGGCGGTGAGGGCGGGGCCGACCTCATCGGCCGCTTCGACGAGGGACCCATCCGCTAGGGACTTGCGCGTCGCGGCGCGGGAGGCGGGAGTCTGACGATGACAACGCGGATCGCAGGAACGGACGGGCCGGGGGCCGCCGCGGCAGGACGCAGGCTCCGGCCGGGGTGTGCCGTGGTTTCGCGCCTCGCGCTCCCGCTGGGGGTCGCGGCCGCGTTGGGAATTGCGGTCTCTTCGGCGGCTGCCCAGCCGGCCGCGGAGGAGACCCGGGCCGCCGCACGGGAAGCGGCACGCACCGCTCCCGACGCGCCCGAGACGTACCGGGCCGTCCTCGACCGCTACTGCGTCGCCTGCCACAACGAACGGACACTGACCGGCAACCTCGCCCTCGACAACGTGGACATCGCGCACGTCGGCGACGCGGCCGAGGTGTGGGAGAAGGTCCTCGAGAAGCTGCGGACTCGGGCGATGCCGCCCCCGCGGCGCCCCCGGCCGGAGGACGAGACGTACGACCGGTTCGCCGGCTGGCTGGAGACCGAGCTCGACGGCGCCGCCGCGGTGCGCCCCAATCCAGGGCGGCCGACCATTCACCGGCTGAACCGGCTGGAGTACGCGAACGCGGTCCGCGACCTGCTCGGCCTGAGCGTGGACGTCGACACGATGCTGCCGGCCGACGACCTGGCCTACGGCTTCGACAACAACGCGGACATCCTCACGATCGCGCCGGGCATGCTCGAGCGCTACCTGTCGGCGGCCCGGAGGATCGGCCGGCTGGCCGTCGGCGACTCCGCCATCGAGCCCGACGTCGTCCGCTATCCGGTTTCGTCGCTGCTCGTGCAGCGCGACCGGATGAGCGAGGAGATGCCGTTCGGGTCGCGGGGCGGCGCGGCGGTCACCCACCACTTCCCGCTCGACGGCGAATACGTCGTCCGCCTGACGCTGCTGGGCAACGGCGGGCGGCGGGAGCCGCAGGAGATCGACGTCCGCGTCGACGGCGTTCGGGCGGCCCTGCTGCGGGCGGGCAACGGAGCCGGCGGCGGCGCGACGCGCGGGATGCCCACCGGAGACGGCTCCCTGGCCGTGCGCGTGCCGGTTCGCGCCGGCACGCACGTCGTCAGCGTGTCCTTCCTCAAGCGTACGGCGGTGACGGAAGGTGTGGCGCCGGACCGGCTGCCGGTCTGGACCTTCAGCACGGGCCGCGGCTACGTAGAGCCGATGGCGCTCGAGAGCGTCGGCATTGAGGGGCCCTACCGTCCCGAGCCGGCGGATCGAGCCGGCAGCGCCGGCCGGGGGGCCGGGGAGACGGCCAGCCGGGAGCGCATCTTCACCTGTCGGCCAGACGGCCCCCGGGACGAGGCGGCGTGCGCGGACGAGATCCTCGCCGTCCTGGCGCGCCGGGCGTTCCGCCGCCCGGCGACGGGCGACGACCTCGACGTGCTGCGCTACTTCTACGGAGAGGGACGGCGCGCGGGCGGCTTCGAAGGGGGGATCCAGCGGGCGATCGAGAGCCTGCTCGTCGACCCGGAGTTCCTCTTCCGGATCGAGCGCGACCCCGAGGACGCGGCGCCGGGAAGCCCCTATCGCCTGAGCGACGTCGAGTTGGCCTCGCGCCTGTCGTTCTTCCTCTGGAGCAGCATTCCCGACGACGAGCTCCTCGCTGTCGCCGAGGCGGGGCGGCTCCGCGATCCGGCCGTCCTCGAGCGTCAGGTGCAGCGGATGCTGGCCGACGAGCGATCGCGAGTGCTCGTCGACAGCTTCACCGCGCAGTGGCTCCATCTGCGGCGCATGCGCACGGTGACCCCGGACGTCCAGGCGTTCCCGGCGTTCGACGACAACCTGCGCGAGGCGCTGGTGCGGGAGACGGAGCTCTTCGTCGAGAGCCAGATGCGCGAGGACCGCAGCGTCGTCGAGCTCCTGACGGCCGACTACACCTTCGTCAACGAGCGGCTTGCACGGCACTACGGGATGCCGGGCGTCTACGGCTCGCGCTTCCGGCGCGTGCCGCTCGGCGACGGGGCCCGCCGGGGGCTGTTGGGGCACGGGAGCATCCTCACCGTGACATCGCTCGCCACCCGGACGTCGCCGGTCGTGCGCGGCAAGTGGGTGCTGGAGAACATCCTCGGCACGCCGCCTCCGCCCCCGCCGCCCGACGTGCCGGACCTCCCGGAGCGCGAGGCGGGGGAGGCGCAGCGGTCGCTGCGCGCGCGTCTGGAGGCCCACCGCGCCAACCCGGTCTGCTCGGCCTGCCACGCCCGCATGGACCCGCTCGGTTTCGCGCTCGAGCACTTCGACGCCGTCGGGAAGTGGCGCACGGCGGAGGGCGGCGTCCCCATCGACGCATCGGGCGCCCTGCCGGACGGCACGACGTTCGACGGGCTGCCGGGCCTGCGCGACGTGCTGCTCGCGCGGCAGGACGAGTTCGTGACCACGGTGGCGGAGAAGCTGCTCACGTACGCCCTCGGACGCGGAATCGAGCACTATGATCGACCGGCGCTCCGTGCCATCGTGCGGGATGCGGCGGCGGACGGCTATCGCTGGTCGTCGCTCGTGCTCGGCGTCGCCCGGAGCCTGCCGTTTCAGATGAGGAGAGCGGAGTCATGATCATCACCAGGAAGGCGCTGCCCCGGCGCACCGTGCTGCGCGGGCTCGGGACGGCCGTCGCGCTGCCGCTGCTCGACGGCATGGTGCCCGCGCTGACCGCGATGGGCCGGACCGCGGCCGGGCCGAAGCCCCGCCTGGGGGTGGTCTACGTGCCGCACGGCGCTGTCATGCGCAACTGGACGCCGGAGACGGAGGGGGCCGGGTTCGAGCTCTCGCCGATCCTCCAGCCGCTCGCCCGCTTCCGGGATCGGCTGCTCGTCCTGACCGGCCTCGACCACGCCCCCGCGGCGCAGATGCCGGGCGACCCCGCGGGCGGGCACGGGCGCATCACCGGCGCCTTCCTGACCGGCGTGCACGCCAAGCCGACCGAGGGCGCCGACTTCGAGGCGGGCCGCTCGGTCGACCAGATCGCGGCGGCGGAGCTCGGCCGCGAGACGCAGCTCGCATCGCTCCAGGTCGG
>JAGWAJ010000035.1:0-30358 GCA_021296475.1 Acidobacteriota bacterium | reverse complement strand
CAGCACGGATCCGGCCGTCCGCCGCGAGCGGATCAAGCAGGACCGGAGCATCCTGGACGCCGTGACGCGCAAGGTGGCCCGGCTGCGCAAGGGGCTCGGCGCCGCGGACCGCGCGAAGCTCTCGGACTACCTGAGTGCGGTGCGCGACGTGGAACGCCGCATCGAGCGGATCGAAGCCGACGCCGATCGCGAGCTGCCGGTGGTGGAGCGGCCGTCGGCCAGCATCCCGGCGTCGTTCGAGGACTACGTGAAGCTGATGTTCGATCTGCAGGTGCTGGCCTACCAGGCCGACCTGACGCGCGTCATCACGTTCCTCATGACGCCGGAGCTCACGGCCCAGACCTATCCGCAGATCGGGGTGCCGGACCCGCACCACGCCCTGTCGCACCACGAGAACAACCCCGAGAGTCTGGCGAAGCTGACGCGCGTCGGCACGTATCACACGGAGCTGCTGTCGTACTACCTGGGCCGGCTGGAGGCGACGCCGGACGGCGACGGCTCGCTGCTGGATCAGGTGGTGCTGCTCTACGGGAGCGGCATGAGCAACAGCAACCTCCACAACATCCAGAACCTCCCGCTCCTGCTGGCAGGGGGCGGCGCGGGGCAACTCCGGAGCGGCCGGCACCTGCGGTACGCGGAGGGGACGCCGCTGACCAACCTCTACATGTCGATGCTGGGCCTCGCCGGCGTTCCCGTCGAGCGTGTCGGCGACAGCACCGGCGAGTTGCGGCACCTCACGGGGGTGTGACGGCGGCGGCGACGGATGACGGACGAGAGAGTCGAGGCGGCGTCCGGGGACGCCGGCCGGCGCGCGATCGGTTCGCGCGGGTTCGTCGCGTCGCATACGAGCCGGCGCGTCTCGGGCCGCCGACGGATCGAGGCAGCGCCGCCCCGGGGCCGGTCGCACGTTGCGGACGGCGCCGCGCGGGGGGATACTGTAGGGGCGTCGTGCGGACGTTTCTGAGGGAAGGGGTAGTTCGATGAACGCGAAGCATCTCAGTCGGCTGGCGCTCGCCGCCGGTTTCGTTGGTCTCCTGATGCCGGCCGCTGCCGGCGCCCAGTCGTCGGCCCCCACCGGCGCCGCGGACGCCGAGGTGACGTTCGCCAGCGACATCGCGCCGATTCTGCAGCGGAGCTGCCAGAACTGTCACCGGCCGGCGTCGGTGGCCCCGATGCCGCTCCTCACCTACGAGCAGGTGCGGCCCTGGGCCCGCGCAATGAAGATGCGCACGGGTCTCCGCAGCGAACGGGGCGCCATGCCTCCGTGGTTCATCGAGCGGGACCTCGGGATTCAGCACTACAAGAACGACATCTCGCTGAGCGAGGAGGAGATCGAGAAGATCGCGGTCTGGGCCGATAACGGTGCCCCGCTGGGCGATCCGGCCGACCTGCCGCCGCCGCTCGAGTTCCGCGCCGCGAACGAGTGGGAGATCGGCGAGCCGGATCTGATTGTCGAGTCGCCGTCGGTCGTCGTCCCGGCCGCCGCCCCCGACAAGTGGACCTCGCTCGGCACCATCCCGATCGACCTCGAGGAGGACCGCTACGTGGCGGCGGTCGAGGTCAAGGAATTCAACGACATCCCGCCGGACGGCACCGGCGACACCGTCGGCGGGCGTTACGTGTTCCACCACATGACGTACGGCGCCGTCGCGCCGGAAGGCTCCGACCTGTCGTCGTCGACGCGCTTCCCGGTGCACGAGGTCGGCCGCAACGCGGACATCTTCCCGGACAACGCCGGGCGGCTGCTGCGCGCCGGGTCGTCGCTCGACCTGGAGACCGCCCACCTTCACTCGAACGGCCGCGAGACGCGCGCGCACCTCAAGTTCGGGTTCAAGCTGCACCCGAAGGGCTACAAGCCGGAGATCTCGCACGCCCGCACGCTGCTCGGGAACGGCGTGGACATCGACATCAAGCCGGACCAGCCCGACCAGGAGCTGCACGCCTACCGGGTGCTGGACACCCACACCCGGCTCGTCTCGTTCGAGCCGCACCAGCACGCCCCCGGCATGCGCATGTGCCTGGAGGCCATCTGGGGCCACAACATCGAGACCCTGGCGTGCGTCGGCTACGACCACAACTGGGTGAAGCAGTACATCTTCGACGACGACTACGCCCCGCTGCTGCCGAAGGGGACCATCCTGCACATCATCGGCTGGCTCGATACGACGGCCGCCAACCGCAACGTCGCGGATCCGCGCAACTGGTCGGGCGGCGGGCGCCGGTCCGTGGCCAACATGTTCATCGACCTCGGCGAGGCGCTCGAGCTGTCCGACGAGCAGTTCGAGCGGGAGATGGCCGAGCGGCGCGAGCGGCTGGGACTGACGCCGAACGACCACGTCATCGGCTGCCCGCTCTGCCTGGTCGAGTTCCCCTCGCAGATGGACACGGTTGCGAACGAAGGCGGCCAATAGGCCCAGGTCAGGGGGCCACGTTCAGGGAGTGAAGCGACGGTGATGGCGTATCGGTCGGTGATGACGGCACTTCGGGCGCGGTGGATGCGGGCGGCGCTGGTGCTGGCGGTCGTGGCGGGACTGGCGGCCGCCGCCGGCGCCCAGACCCGATTCACCTACTCGCGGGGGCAGAGCGTGTCGCCCGCCTACGAGGGTTGGTGGCCGAACGACGACGGCTCCTACACGCTGTTCTTCGGCTACATGAACTCGAACTGGGTGCAGGAGCTCGACGTGCCGATCGGGCCGGAGAACAACATCGAGCCGGGCGGGCCGGACCGGGGGCAGCCGACGCACTTCTATCCGCGCCGAAACATGTTCCTGTTCACGGTCGACGTGCCGGCCGACTTCGGCGACCGGGAGCTCGTCTGGACGCTGACCACCAACGGGAAGACCGAGCGCGCCTACGGGAGCCTGCGCACCGACTACCTGCTCGACCGGCAGACCATCGCCACCGAGATGGGGGCGAACTTCGGGCGCATCCGCGACGAGTGGCGCACCAACGAGTTCCCGTCCCTCAGCCTCGCCGTCGATCAACCGCGGCGCATCCGGGTGGGGCAGCCGCTCCGGCTCGTGGCGTTCGCGAGCGACGACGGCGAGCCGGCCGGCAACTACCGGCCGCCGCAGCCGGAGCCGGGCAAGCCGCACCCGGCCTACACGCCGCCGCGACAGATCGTCCCCGGCAACCCGCCGGGTCTGCGGTTCGCCTGGATCGTCTACCGCGGCGACGCCTCGCAGGTGACCTTCGGCCCGACGCAACTGAAGATGTGGCAGGACACGCGCGTCTACTCCAACTCGGCGTGGTCGCCGCCCTACATCCTTCCTCCGGTACCCCCGGACGGCCGCTGGGAGGTGGATGCGGTGTTCGATGAGCCGGGAACCTACGTGCTGCGGGCCATCGCGGGCGACGGAGCATTGCGCACCAGCGAGAATCTCACGGTCACCGTGACCCGTTGACGACGGTCGTTTCGATCCCGTGACCCCGGCCGGGCGATTCCGCCAGCCGGGGAGCGGGGCCGCCGGGTGGTTCGACCTGGGCGGTTCCGCCCGCCGGGCGCCGGGCGGGGCGACGTACGACGCCGCAAGCCAGAGGAGAGGACGATGCGCAGCAGGATTGCTCGACTCGTCGTCCGGTGGTGGGTGCTTCCGCTCGTACTGACGGTGGGCGCCTCAACGGTCGCCGCTCAGGATCTCCGGTTGGTCGGCGCCGCCGCAGCGCAGGACGCGCTTGAGGTGCGCGCGTTGCTCGACGAAGGGGTCGACGTCGACGCGCGCCGCGCGGACGGGGCGACGGCGATCCTCTGGGCGGCGCACTGGGACGATCTGAAGACGGTCGGCCTGCTGCTCCGGGCCGGGGCCAGCGTCAACGCGGCCGACGACCACGGCGTGACGCCGCTGCATCGGGCCGCCGAGAACGCGAGTCCGGCCATGACCGACGCGCTGCTCGCAGCGGGCGCCGACGCGAACGCCAGCCAGACGAGTGGCCTGACCCCCCTGATGACCGCGGCCCGCACCGGCAACGCGCAGGTGGTGCGGCGCCTCATCGGGGGCGGGGCGCGTGTCAACAACGCCACGTCCGAGACCGGAAGCACGGCGCTGATGTGGGCCGTGGCCGAGGGGCACGCCGACATCGTGCGCGTGCTGCTCGACGCCGGCGCCGACGCGCGCGCGTCGACCGTCAAGGGCTTCACGCCGCTCCTGTTCGCCGCGCGGAACGGCGACATCCCCATGGCTCGCACCCTGCTGGCGGCGGGGGTCGACGTCGACCACACCGGCGCGGACGGGACGCACGCCCTGCCCTACGCAATCATCCTGGGCCACGACGCCTTCGCCCTCTTCCTGCTCGAGGAGGGCGCCGACCCCAACGCGTCGATGGGCGGCGTCCGCGCTCTGCACGCGACCGTGGGCCGCGTCGATACCTGGCTCGGCGACTGGAACCGGCGGCACGGCGGCAGCGACCGCTACCGCACGATCGGGCGGCGGGCCATCGAGCCGACCCGCGCCCTTCCGCTGGTCGAGGCGCTGCTCGCACGCGGCGCGGATCCGAACGCCGGCACCACCAAGTCCGGCATGTTCATGAGCTACATCGGCTATCCGCGGAAGGGCGCCTTCGAGCCGTTCGCCTGCGGCACCGGCGACCTCCTGGGCGCGACGCCGCTCTGGGTCGCCGCCTACTGGGCGAACTCGCGCGTGCGCGACATCCGCGCCGGCCGCGGCGACGCCGGCGGGTCCGTCCAGGCCGCCGCAGCCGACGCCAGCGGCGGGATCCTGCGCGCGCTCCTGGCCGCGGGGGCCGACCTGCACCGGACAACCGCCGACGGCACGACGCCGCTCATGGTCGCGGCGGGCCTCGGCCGGTCGACCTACACGCCGCGCGAGCCGCGCGGGGGCCGGTCGCTGGGGGCCGAGCAGGCGGTCCGCATCCTGCTCGATGCCGGCGCCGACATCAACGCGGTCAACGAGGCCGACTTCACGGCGCTGCACGGCGCCGCGTTCCGCGGCCTGAACGAGGTGATCACCTACCTCGTCGAGCAGGGCGCCGACATCGACGCGCGCGACTTCCGGGGCCGCACCGCCTACCGCATGGCCGAGGGCGCCAAGCAGTCGTTCCAGTTCCAGAGCTGGCCGGAGACCGCGGCGCTTCTCGCCGAGCTGGGGGCCAACACGCGGCTGGGCATCCCCGGGACGGTGCAGGAACGGCTGCGCGACGTGCCCGCCGCCGCGAACGACAACTGACCGGTCGGCGCCCCGTGACGCACCCGCAAATCTGACCGCCCCGGCGCGCCGGTGGACGGCGTGCCGGGGGTGGGCGTGCCAGCGACCGGCGCTGCGCCGGGCGACCGCGAGCAGGAGATGTTCCAGATGAAGGCGCTTCGTCCGATGCTTGTTCTGGTGTTGGTGGGCTCTGCCTCTGCGGTCCTCACGTCCGCGGCCGTCGTGGCGCAGGCGGCGCCCCAGGAGGCGGTGGACCCCTTCGCGGCGCCGCCCGTGCGCGGCCTGCCGGCCCGCCCCCGGGTCCTGGAATCGGACGGGCAGCTCTTCCGCGTCGTGCCCATCACCGGGCTCGCGCGGCCGTGGGCGCTCGCCGTCCTGCCGAACGGCGACATCCTGGTCACCGAGCGGGCAGGGCGCCTGCGCATCATCCGCGACGGCGCGCTCGATCCCGAGCCGATCGCCGGCGTGCCCGAGGTCAACACCGGGGCAATCAACTCCGGGTTGATGGACATCGCGCTGCACCCGCGCTTCGCCGAGAACCGGCTGGTCTACTTCACCTACTCGAAGCCGAAGCCGGGCGGCCCGTTCGAGGACTTCCAGGGCATGCGCGACGCGGCGACGGTCACGCTGGCCCGCGCGCGCTTCGACGGCGGCGCTGCGCTGGCCGACGTCGAGGACATCTTCGTCGCCGACGCGTGGGCGCAGGGCACGTCGGGGGCGCGCATCGCCTTCGGGCGCGACGGCCGGATCATCCTGACCGTGGGGATGCCGACGCGGCACCGCATCGGCAACGCCGACGACGCCCAGAACCCCGCCAACCATGCGGGCAAGGTGCTGCGCCTGAACGACGACGGCTCCGTGCCGTTCGACAATCCCTTCGTCGACCAGGAAGGCTACCGCCCCGAGATCTACGCCCTCGGCATCCGCAACGCCCTCGGCCTCTACGTGCACCCCGACACGGGGGCGATCTGGGAGACGGAGAACGGGCCGATGGGCGGCGACGAGCTGAACGTCATCGAGGCGGGCCGCAACTACGGCTGGCCGGTCGTCTCCTACGGCACGGACTACACCGGCAACAAGATCGGCGGGCTGTCGGGCACGACGTCGGAGCATCCCTGGGCGCCGGGCATGGAGGAGCCCTTCATGTTCTGGAATCCCTCGCCCGCGCTGGCCGGCCTCACCTTCTACACCGGCAACGCCTTCCCGGCCTGGAAGGGCAACATCTTCATCGCGGCGATGGGGAGCGGCAACCTCGGTTCCCGCCAGCTACACCGCATCGTCCTCGGCCAGACCGGGGGCACGCAGCGGCGCGGCAACCGCACCCTGCTGGCCGAGCTCGAGCAACGCCTCCGCGACGTGCGCGAGGGGCCGGACGGGCTGCTCTACCTCACGACCGACGAGCCGGCGGGCGCCGTCCTGCGCATCGAGCCGGTCGACGACGCGCCCTGAGGCGTCGCGCGGCGGTCCCGCCAAGAATCAGGCGAGGGAACCTGGACGCGGTCGCCAGCGCGACGCGTCCGCCAGTTCCTGTGCGTGTCGCGTCTGCTCTTCCCGATCCGCAGCGGCGGAATCCGGCAGCACGATATCGCCGTGATATGGATTCGTGTTGGGTATGGGCGTAGCTGCCACATAGCGGTCGTTGCGTCGTGCCGTTCTCGCGTCCACGGTCGCCCAACCGTAAAACGCACGACCTCGATCGGCGGCGTTTGCCTCTGCCAGTGCCAGAGCCTCGGCCAACGGTGCGACACCGAGCCTGTCGACGGAGATGTGGGTCTTGCCCTCCTGGATCAGGAAGACGTGGTGGGGAACGGATGAACGGAGAGCGCGTTTGGCGTGTCTGCGCGAGTAGACGTGGCGACCGAGCTCTTCATCAGAGCCGATCTGCGGAGGAACCCTCACCAAGTCTGATCCGGCTCGTCCAATTCCGTGACGGCCTCCCGCACGAAACCGTCGGGCAGCGTGACTGCGGTATCGTAACGGGCGCGGCGATGTCGACCGTTCAGGTTGACGGAGCACAGGACGCCGCCCTGAGAGTCGCACAGCACGAGCACCGACCGTCCGTGGCGGCCCGGCACGACGAGGGCGACCTCGCCGTCCGGCGTCGGATAGGCCTCCAGACGGCAAGGCCGAAGTCTGTAGAGATCCTGTAGCAGGTGTCTCGCGTTCGTCAGCGCCAAACGGGACGGTTGCGGGAAGCCTTCCTCCGCCGCTTCCTCGGCGGCACCGTCGAGATCGCGCAGAGCGGCGTGCATGTCGGATGCCGGCGGCGCCTCGGACGCCGTTTCCGCTGGCTCGACTTCCGACCGCAGAACGAGAGAGAAGAACGCGGGCTGCAACAGGCGCCGTACGTCCAGGTTGGAGACGTAATGGAGCGTATGGAGGTCTCGAGAAGCGGGCCCACTGAGCCTTCGCCAAAAGTCAGCCGCCCCATCGCTCGTGGACCGGCGCGGGTCCTGTGGACTGTTGACGACGAACATCTCGGCGAGAGTCCGCGGCGCGTCCTCTCCGCGTGGAATCGAGGTGTTACGTCGTAGCGCGGTATCCGTTGAACTGGGCGTGGTTTGCAGCGGAATCATGTCAGGTCGCGCGTGGCGTGGGATGTGAACTTGTCCGCGAGCGTGCGGCAGTCCAGCACGTCGCTCTCCCAGTTGCCGACGATGGAGACGAGCGCTTCAATCCGTCTCTGCGAGCTGGTCTGTTCCAGCTCGCGGTGGACGTTGGCCTGAAACAGAAGACCCGGCAAGGGCTGGCCGTTGGGATGACGTCTTGTTGCGCCAAGCACGTCCACGACTATCCTGCGTGAACTGAAGGGGTAAATTGCCTTGAGTTGAATCTCCGGCTCGCTATCCTTGTACGACCACCAGGCACCCCGACCGTCCAGCGCGGTCGCCACCTTGGCTCTATCAGCGTCGGCCAGGCAGACGTGGAGTTTCGGGTTGATGCCCACGGCCCGGTACGGGACGTGCGGCACGGCTCGGGCGTAGGCTTCTGCCGTTCCCGGGCAGATGACGCTGCTCAAGGAAACTTCTGACGCCGACTGCACGAACATGACCCGCTCGGGATCGGCGCGCACGATCAAGCCGCCCTTGTAGACCACTTGTGCAAAAACGGGGGTGGTCACGGGGCTCTCTTGAAGCTCCCGGTGTTTGTCGACGATCTCGTTGGCGGTCAGGAAGTCGGGATTGATGATCGACGGGTTGTTGGACGTCGCAACCAACACGACCGACAACTCGACCAGGTCAGCCCGCCCCGAATCGCCGCCAGCCACGTGTGCCTCGTCCGCCATCTGATCGTTCGCGCCGGGATCCGGCGGAGCGGCGCCCCTCGCCTCACGCCCATTGTACCAGTCGACCACGTCGCCACCATCGGGACGCTGCGTACCATCCAAGACACGCTGGTTGGACCCCTGTAATGCCGGCCTCTCGTCCCGTCGCAGGCGTGCGCGAGACCGCCGGCCTCGCGGGCAGTGCGGGTCCGACCCGCCACCGTCCTACTCCCGTGCCGGGATCTGCTGCAGCGACCACGTGTTGCCGTCGGGGTCGCGGAACTCGGCGTAGAGGATGCCTCCCATGTCGACGACCTCCTCCACGTCGACGCCGCGCCCCATCAGCTCTGCGCGCGTCGCACGGATGTCGTCGACCACCAGGTGCAGGCCGCGGAGACATCCGGACGGCATGACGATCCCCGGCAGCCCCTCGCCCAGCACGATGGAGCAGGCCGATCCCGGAGGCGTGAGCTGCACTACGCGGACGGATGGGGCCGGCCGGACGTCGTGGTCGAGGTGGAACCCGACCTTCTCCGTGTAGAACGCCTTCGCCCGATCGATGTCGGACACCGGAACGGGAACGAGCTCGATCTTCATCGCGGCCATGTGCTGTCTCCGTCGCGCGACGAGCGTACCACGCCGCCGCGCGCGCCGAGGCGGTGCCCCCCTTGCCGCCCGCGCCATGACCACGGAGGGGAACGGAGGGGAGACCCTCTCGATCTCGGCCGACACGCCCGCCCCAACGCACCCCTGGCGTTGGCCAGGCCGTGGAGTTCCAGGCTCTTCAGGCGGTCATGGGCCAGCTCCACGGATTATACGCGACAACATAATGCTGTGTGACATAATACTCTGTGCGCTTCATCGATCGGGCCGACGAGATGCGCCGCCTGGAGGCCGTGCTGGGCCAGCCGGGGGCCCTGGCCGTCATATGGGGCAGGCGCCGGGTGGGGAAGACCCGCCTGCTCATCGAGTGGTCGCAGCGCCATGCGGGCCTGTACGCGGCGGCCGAGCCGTCGGCTCCCGCGGTGCAGCGGCGGTACCTGGCCGCTGCCGTCGACCGCAGGTTCCCCGGTTTCGCCGACGTCGAGTACCCCGACTGGCGTTCGTTCCTGGCGCGTCTGGCCCGCGAGGCGGCCGGCAGCGGCTGGCCCGGGCCGTTCGTGCTGGACGAGCTGCCCTACCTGGTTGCGTCCGACGCGACGCTGACCGGCGTGCTGCAGGCGTGGGTCGACACGACGCCGGAGCGGCCCACTCTGGTCGTGAGCGGGTCGAGTCAGCGAATGGTGCACGGCGCTGTCCTCGCCGCCGACGCTCCCCTCTACGGCCGCGCGCGGGAGGCGTTTGCCGTGCGCCCGCTCAAGCCGGGCTACCTCGCGGACCCGTTTCCCGGCGCCGATCCCGAGCATCTTCCTGCGTTCCACGCGTTGTGGGGCGGCATGCCGCGCTACTGGGAGCTTGCCGAGCCGTTCGGTCTCGACATCGACGGCGCGGTCGACACGCTGGTGCTCGACCCGGCCGGCCCGCTGCACCCGGAGCCGGACCGATTGCTGCTGGAGGAGATCCCGCCGGCGACCTCGCTACGCCCGTTGCTGGACGTCATCGGCGCCGGGGCGCACCGGGTCAGCGAGATCGCAGGTCGGCTCGGTTGGCCCGCCTCCAGCCTGTCGCGTCCGTTGGCGGCCCTCACCGAGATGGGCCTGGTGCGCCGGGAGACGCCGTTCGGAAGCGAGCCCCGGTCCGGCAAGCGCAGTCTCTACCGCATCGACGACCCGTTCCTGCGGATGTGGTTCCGGGTTGTCGCGCCTGTCCGGACCGCCCTCGCGCAGGCGCCGCGCGAGACCCGGCTGGAGTACTGGCGGCGTCACCGGGCCAGCCTCGAAGCCCAGGCCTGGGAGGATCTGTGCCGCATGGCGGTCCCGTTCCTTCACCGCGCCGACTGTTCCCTCGCGGGTCTGGGCCCCTGGGAGCCGGCCCAGCGCTACTGGCGGCGAAACGAGCCGGAGTACGACGTGGTGGCGCGGTCGGTGGACGGCCGGCGCCTGCTCGTCGGCGAGGCGACGTCGACGCCGCGGCCGCTGCCGGCGGCGGCGTTGCGATTCCGCCCGCAGGCACCGCCCGTTCCGGGCTTCGCCGGCCTGGAGGTTGTCCCGGTGGTGTTCGCGTCGCGGGCGAGTCCTGCTCCGGTGGCGGAGGGTGGCGTGCACGTGGTGAACGCGCGCATGGTGTTCGGCGTACTGCGCTGACGGGACGGGTTGCAGGAGTCCTCGGCCGCCCCGGCGCGGGGGCGTCCAGTAGGACACCGGCCGAGAACGACCGGCCGCCCGCCCGGGTGCTCAATCGGGAGCATCGGCACCGACGCCGCGGACGTTCAGCCCGCGCGAAATGGCCGCCGTGGCCTGACGCTCGTCGTGCGTCCAGAACTCCAGTGGTTCGCCGTCGACCGCAGCAGCCAGAAGCTCCGCCGTGGCGACGTGGATCGCGTCGATCGCGCGCAGGTTGACCGCGAACGAGCTCTTCGCCCGGTCGATCACCGTGCCGTCCACGGGCGCGAGATCCGCCATCGCCAGCAGCTCGGTCAGCTCCTTGCGCTTGACGGCCGTCTCGGCATCGCTCAGGCGGCCGAGCAGCCGCTCGCGATCGACGGCCCGGAACGCTTCGACTTCGATGAGTCGGGAGGACACGACATGGTCCCCGGCCAGCAGCGGCACCGACGGCCCGGACTCAACGAACAGGACTCGGAGCACCGCGCTCGCGTCGACGTACTTCATCGGGATCCTCGCGGACGGCGCGGAGAGACGACTGGATATCCACGTGCCGCTCGATGGTGGAGATTCTCAGCGTGCCCCAGTCCTGAGTCCCGGGCCGGAGTCGGCCCTCGCGTACCAGGCGGTCACGCCAGGAAAGCGGCTCTCCGCGAGCGGGTCCCAACTCGGCGATCGGGTTGTCCCGATCCCTGACGGTTATCGTCTCCCCACGGGAAGCCTGCCGCAGATACCGGCTCAAGTGGGACTTGAGCTCGGTGACCTTAATGGACTGCACGACCACATTTTAGGACCATCATGGTCTGATCGCAAGGGACGGAGGGCGGCCGTCTACTCCGCGGCCGGCAGCGCGCACGCCGCGAGCCTGAACAGCGGAGGCCCTGTGGCATCAGCGACGGCCTGTCGAAGCCGTCCTGCGTGTAGGCGAGGTTCGCGCCCTCGTCGTCCTGCGTGGACTGCCTCAGGATCGAGTAGGCGTTGACGGGCAGGATTAGGTCATCGCGGTGTGTCGAGCTTCGGCAACGCGCGACTGGTGCAGAAGATCGTGACCGGTGGCAGCAAGCCGCCGGCGGAGCGATGGTCACGGCAGCAGGTCGGCCACGGCGAGTCGGCGGATCCCTCGATCGCTGGCGAAACGGAGGCCCGAAGTACGGCTTCGGCTTCTCCGTGTCCGTTCCTGATGGCTGCCGACAGAGCGTCCGTCCCCTCCGAGTCTCGGAGGGACGTATCAGCGTCGGCCTCGACTAGCAGCCGGCAAAGATGCTCGTGACCCTTGCCGGCAGCGATCAGAAGCAGTGTTCGCCCTCTTGCGTCCGTGGCGTTGACGTCCTGACCCCTGCGCAGGTAATGCTCGACTGCATCCCGCGAGCCTGCGCTCGCGGCCAGCCGCAGCAGAGCCGGCAACTTTGTTCGCGGCATCCGACGTCGTGAAGGAAACGACCGGCACGGCTGGGGACACCCAGACGATGGCTCGTGACTCGACCTGAGGCAGTCACACCAGCCCGTACTCTGGCTTTCAGACTCGGTACCTATCTGCGTGTCTGCACGGAGATCGGCGTGCGTGCGATGGTGCACGTGTCCAGCATGGCCGGACCCTACCATGCGGCGTTCGTCGATCGACAAGTGGCGGGCTGCAGGCGCACGGTGTGATTTGTGCGCGATGAGGCTGGACCGAATCGTTCGCCGGACGTGAGCCTGGGTCACGATGCGGCGCCGGCCGAGGGAGGCCGGTGCGGCCGTTTTGGAGCGCGCGGATTGGATGGCAGTAGGCGCCAGCCCAAGCGTCATATCAGGGGCGCTCGGAAGCGTAGGAGTAGACAGACGACACGGGGCCGCCTGAGCGACTGTTGGGGGGCTCGCGTGCCTTGTCACTCCCGGCCCGGCAGCGCGAACGCCACGAGCTCGGGCACTTCGCCGCCGACGGTCAGCGCGATGTACTGCCGCCCCTCGTGCAGGTAGGTCATCGGGGTGCCGATGGCGCCGCCCGGCAGGTCGACGGAGCCGACGATCTCGCCCGTCGCCTTGTCGCGGGCCACGAGCCGCGGGCCGTCGTCGTTCCCGGCGCCGCCCGCGGTAAGGGCACTGACGAGGAGCGTCTTGGTCAGGACGGGGCCGCCGCGGCCGTCGCCGCCGAGCGGCGGGAGGTCGAGGTCCCGCAGTCGGGGGTGGTTGCGCAGGCGGTTGCCGTCGCCGTTGGGCTGCATCCACGCGTGGTCGCCGGTGTTGAGGTCGATGGCGGTCATCCGCGTGTAGGGCGGCTTGAACAGCGGCAGCCCCTGCGGCATCAGCGAAGGGGTGTCGAAGCCGCCCTGCGTGTAGGCGAGATTCGCGCCTTCGTCGTCCGGCGTGTAGTACTTCAGGATCGAGTAAGCGTTTATGGACGGGACGTAGAGGATTCCCGTCTCCGGATCGACCGCCGAGCCACCCCAGTTGGCGCCACCGAACAGCGCCGGGCGCTGGATCGTCCCCTGCAGCCCGCCGTCGACCGACAGCATCGGCGGCGAGTAGACCCCTCCGAGGCGGTGGTTGCGCACGGCCTCGACCGCCATCGCGCGGAGCTCCGGCGTGAAGTCGACGAGCTGGTCGATGGACGAACCCTGCTCCTCGAACGGCAGCGGCTTCGTCGGGAAGGGCTGGGTCGGGGCGAGCACCTCGCCGACGAGGTCCGTGTCGGTGTCCACCGGACGCTCCTCGATCGGCCACACCGGCTCGCCCGTCACGCGGTCGAAGACGTAGGTGAAGCCCTGCTTGCTCACCTGGGCGATGGCCCGGATCTCGCGGCCGTCGACGGTGACGTCCACCAGGTTCGGGTGGGTCGGGAAGTCGTAGTCCCAGACGCCGTGGTGGACGGCCTGGAAGTGCCACATCCGCTGGCCGGTCTCGATGTCGAGCGCGACCAGGCTCTCGGCGAAGAGGTTGTCGCCGGGCCGGTGGCCGCCGTAGTAGTCGTTCGTCGGCGTGCCGGTCGGCAGGTAGATGTAGCCCAGCTCCTCGTCCACGCTGAAGGCCGCCCAGACGTTGGCGCCGCCGGAGTAGCGCCACGACTCGTTGCCCCAGGTGTCGGTCCCGAAGTCGTCGCTCTGGGGCACGGTGCGGAACGTCCACCGCGTCGCCCCGGTGCGCGCGTCGATGCCCCGCACCCAGCCCGGCGGCTGCTCCCGCGTGATCGGCTGGTCCGAGATGGAGGTCGGCGTCACGACGACGCCCCGCGCCACGATGGGCGGCGAGTTGATGCCGATCCACGGGTGGCCCTGGTCGTCGGTCGTCTCCCGGCCGGCGCGCGGAATCCCCGCCGCGAGGTCGACGCGCCCGTTGTCGCCGAAGCCGCGCGCCGGCTCGCCGGTCGTGGCGTCGACGGCCAGCAGGTAGCCGTCCGGCGTGCCGTAGTAGATGCGCTCGTCCTGCCCGTCCGTCCAGTGGGCCAGCCCGCGCGAGCTGTAGTTGCCCGCGTTGATCGAGTACCGCGTGCCGCGGATCGCGCCGGGGTCGTACAGCCACCGCGTCTCGCCGGTGCCAGCGTCGATGGCCGCGGCCAGCCGGAGCGGGGTCACGACGTAGACGACGCCCCCGACCATGAGCGGCGTCGCCTTGAAGCTGAGGATGCTCAGGTCGGCGTGGATCTCGCGGAGCGCGTCGAGGTCGAGGTCCGCGTCCGCCGACCGCCACCGCCAGGCGATTTCGAGATCGGAGAAGTTCGAGGCGTCGATCTGCTCGAGCGGCGAGTACTTGGTGCCGCCGAGGTCGCCGCCGTAGGTGCGCCACTCGCCGTCGGCCGCGCCGTGCTGCGCGCGGGCAGCACTCGGTGCGATCAACATGGCGACGGCGAGGCAGAAGAGCCCGAAACGGACGGTCTTCGCAGTCGGCACTCGATCCTCCATCGGGAAGCGCAGGGGCCGGTTCGACCGCCGCGCGCGCGTTGGCGGGACGGCGCCCGGAGATCCGGGTCTGCCGGGCCCTCGTTGGACTTCCAGGCTGGTCAATAGCGGAACAGGTACGACACCTTGGTGAAGAAGGCGCGGTTCGTGCGCTCGAATGCGCGCGTCGGGAAGAGCACCGCGTCGAGCAGCGACCCCTGGAGGTAGCGGTCGTCGTAGCCGAGGAACGCCACCGTGCCGGCGTTGATGCGGTACGTCAGCAGCACGTTGTTGCCGAGGGTCCCGTTCAGCGTGTTGTGCTCCGCGATGTGCCGGAGCAGCAGGCGGTTGGTGAACTGGTAGTTCGCTCGCCAGCGGTAGATCTGGACGTCGAACACGGTCGCGCCGTAGGGATCGACGAAGCGGCTGAACAGCGTCTGCAGATCCGCACGGAGCCGCGGCGTGGGCCGCAGGTAGAAGGCCAGGCTCCCTCCGGAGGAGCGGCCGAGGAACGGGTTGTCGCTGAAGTAGATTCCGTCGCCGCCGTTCATCCCGCCCACGACCGACAGCACGCGCCCGCTCACCACGCCGAAGAACGAGTAGCTGGTCTTGCGGAAGTCGATGCCGCCGTAGCGTTCGAGGTCGCGGTTGATGCCGCCCGACAGGCGCACGCTGCGGACGAACTCGAAGGTGACGTCGCTGCGGAACTGCTCGTCCTCCAGGACTCCCAGGTGGCTGTAGTTGCGCAGGTAGGTGAAGCTGGGACCCCAGTTGATCAGCCGGCCCTCCGGCCACCAGCGGTAGCCGATGTTGGCGTCGGTGCGGCGGATGTCTACCCGCGGGATGAACCCCGTGCCGGTGCGGACGCCGGGCTCGATGCTGCTGTGGGCGAGGCTGTAGGTGAGGTTGCGCGCCTGGCGCGCGAAGTCGACCTCGAGGATCTCCCCGCCGAGCTCGCCGTCGACGGCGTTGCGGTGCGAGGAGCCGGCGGCGGTGAAGCTGACGCTGTGGGTCCGGTCGAGCCGGAACCGGCCGTCCACCCCGCCGACGCGGGTGTAGTCGTTCCCGTGCTCCCGCGTGGAGGCGATGACCCCGACGTACGATTCGGGGTAGAGGTCGTAGCGCGCACGCCCGATGAACGACTGCGCGAAGCTGCCGAAGGCCGGGTCGGACGTGTCGTCGAGCCTGCCGGCGGCCTCGTCGTCGGCGACGAACACGCCCAGCGTCATGTCCCCGACCTTGCCGGTGAGCTTTGCCCCGAAGCGCGGGTCGACGATCGTCCGCGTGTGCACCAGGTTGACCGGCGTCGCGGCCGCGAAGATCTCCTGCCCTTCGAGAAAGAACGGACGCTGCTCCGGGTAGAAGAGCGCGAACCGCTGGTTCACCTCGACCTGCGGCCGGTCGGACTCGATCTGCGAGAAGTCGGGGTTGTAGGTCAGGTCGAGCGTCAGGTTGGAGGTGACGCCGTACTTCACGCCCAGGCCGATCTCGCCCAACGGGTCCTGGTTGCGGAAGCCGGCCGAACCGGCGTCGAAGGAGCCGACCTGCAGGCCCGTGAACGTCGGAAGGAACTCCAGGTTGCGGCTCGTCGACAGGTCGGTCAGCCCCTCCAGCATCCCCATCTGGGTGAGCTGGCCGGCGATGTCGCGCGAGACGGGCGACCAGACGAGCGACTCGGACTTCTCGCGAATGTTGCGGCTGATCTGGAGACCCCAGCGGTGCGACTGTCCGGCCGACCGCGCCGGGTAGCGCAGGCTCTTGAACGGGATGGCCATCTCCGCCGTCCAGCCATCCTCGACGAGGCCCCCGCCGGCCTCGAACAGCGCGTCCCAGGAGCGGTCGCCGCGGATGCCGAACCCGGCCTGGAAGCTCCCGCCGCCCCCTCCGCCGCCGCCCCCTCCGCCGCCGCCCCCTCCGCCACCCCCGCTCGACCGCCCGACGCTGCTGCGGCTGCGCGACGCGCTCCCGCCGGCGTTGACGATCGAGTCGCCCGGCACGCCGTAGCCGTTCACCGAGAACTGGTAGGCGCGCTGTTGATCGAGGAACGGGTCGAACAGCACCGCCATGCGGTCGTCGCCCATCGACTGGTCGCGCTCCGCCCGGTTCGCCCGGATGATGCCGGGGTCCGAGTAGTGGGCGTAGAAGGCGAGGTAGAGGTGGTCGCGGTCGTAGGCGATCCACACCTGGGTCCGCTCGGTCGCGGGAGCGCCTTCCACCGGGCTCGTCTGCACGAAGTCGGTGATCGGCTCGACGGACGACCAGACGGCATCGTCGAGGCGCCCGTCGATCCGCGGCGGCTGGTTCGTCCGCGCCGCCACCGCGCGGGGCCGTTCGCCGATGGTGAATCCGCTCCGCCCCGTCCGTTGCCGCGCGCTGAACGCTCGAGGCGCCCCCCCCCCCCCCGCCCCCCCCGCGGGAGCCGGCTCCCGCGACCGCGCCGCCGCCGCCGTCCGCGTTGCGCCTGGCGTCCGCTCCGCCGCTGGCCTCCGCGCTGCGCCCGTCGTCCGCTCCGCCGCTGGCGTCCGCGCTGCGCCCGTCGTCCGCTCCGCCGCTGGCGTCCGCGCTGCGCCCGGCGTCCGCTCCGCTGCTGGCGTCCGCACCGCTGCTTCCGGTGTCCGCACCGCCGCTGCCGGCGGAGGGCTCGAACGCCAGCGACCCGGTGACGGAGGTGGCTGACGGGCCGGTCACCGCGGCCAGACCGTCCTCCAGCGTCGACACGAGACGGTCCTGGAGCGTAAAGAGATCACCCACCGGACCATCGATCCGGGCACGGTGGGCGACCGCGCCCGTCGCGACATCGACGACCTCGGCCGTGACGTGGACCTGATCGGCGAAGCGTTCGTACGAGCCCTCGACCTGCACCTGGGCGCGCGGACCCGGGCAGCCGGCAGGATACGGCCCTCTGCCCCGGTTCCCGTTGCCGTTCCCGGTCCCGCTCCCGTTTCCGTTTCCACTGCCGGCAGCCGGCGCGGCGGCCCGGCTGCGCCCGGGCCGCTCGACGGCGGGCGCCGCACACGACGTCACCGTCCAGCCCCGTGCCCGGAGGTCGGTCGCGACGGTCTCGGCGATGCCGTCACCGATCCAGTCGTCGTCGGGCTGCCGGCTCAGGTTGAGGAAGGGGACGACGGCGACGTCCGGCGAGCGGAAGCCCGCCGCCGGTGCCGCCGGAGCAGGTGCGAGCGGCCCTTGGGGCGCGGCCGCAAGGTTGGCGCCGAGCCCGGCCGCGCAGGCCAGACTCAGCCCCGCGCGAAATGCGAACCGACGCCCGGGGCGCCGGTGAGACCGGGCGGGCCGCTCGGAGGCTCGGGGCAATCGCGTCAGCGCCAATCGGCCTCGTCGGCGCCCTCCGCCGGCTCGTCCTGCGCGCCGAGCTCGTGCAGCACGGTGGCGGTATTGCCGCTCGGGTCGCGTCCGAGAACGATGAGCCTCTGGGTACGCGCCGCCGCCGCGCTCTTCGCGAGCGCCAGCGGCGTCCGCCCGGCCGCGTTCTTTACGTTCAGGTCGGCACCGTGCTCCGCGAGGAAGCGGACCAGGGTCGTGTAGTTGCGGGAGGCCGCGGTGTGAAGCGCGGTGTCGCCGTTCCAGTCGGTGGCGTTGACGTCGGCCCCGAGCTCCACGGCGACCTGCGCCGCCTCCAGCGCGTGGCGCTCCTCCACGTCCGGGTCGGGGCTTGCGCCGCCCGAGAGGCGGAAGCGGTTGCGCGTGCTCGTGCCCCGGACTGCGGCCATCAGGGGCGTCGCGAAGCCGCCGGCCACGAACGGCGGCCCGACGCCGCCCGCGCGCTTCAGGACGGGGCGCCAGAGCTCTCGCGTCGTCGTCCGGGGGTCGGCGCCGGCCGCCACCAGGTCGCGCATCATGTACGGATCGCGGAAATAGGTGGCAAGCCAGTACGGCGTGGCGCTGACGAACGACGGGTTCAGGGCCCAGTCCTGGCTGGCCCGGCGGAGCGGCGTGCCCCGCTCGAGGCGGGCGTTGGGGTCGGCGCCGTGCTCCAGGAGCTGCTCCACGAGCCGCCGGTCGCCCCGCAGGATGGCGGCGTGCAGGGCGCTGTACCCGGCTCCAGCGGCATTCGCGTCGGCTCCCCGCTCCAGGAGGAACGCGGCGAACGCGCCCTGGCCGCTGTGGGTCGCCACGACCAGGGGGCTGGCCCCGGTCGGGGCGGGCTGGTCGATGTCGGCGCCGGCGTCTAGCAGCAGTCCGGCCGATGTCACGTCGCCCCCGCGCGCCGCGAAGAGGAGCGGCGTGAAGCCGCCGCGGTTCCACATGACCCCTTCGTCGTACTGGCCGGCGTTGGTCGAGTCGGCGTACATCAGGCGCGGACGCGTGACGGACCGGGCCGCGACGTCCGCCCCGTGGTCCAGCAGCGCCGCGACGACGGCATGGTGGCCCTGGGCGACCGCCCACATGAGCGCGCTCTGGCCGCGCGAACGCTCCACCGCGTTCACGTTGGCCCCGGCGGCCAGGAGATATCGCACCGCGGCGGCGTTGCCGGTCCGGGAGGCGGTCATAAGCGGCGTCTCGCCTTCCGGCAGCGCGGCGTTCGGCTGCGCTCCCGCGTCCAGCAGGCGGCCGACCATCGCCGGGCTCCCGTTTCCGGCGGCGAGCCACAGCGCCGTGGCCCCGAGCTCGTTGGCGGCGTCCACATCTGCCCCGGACTCGATCAGGAGGTCCGCGGTGTCCAGATCGTCGCGGTACGCCGCCCAGTGCAGGGCGGTCGCGCCGTCCGCCTGCACTGCGTCGGGGTCGGCTCCGGCGGCGAGCAACGCGCGGACCGTGTCGGCGTCCTGGGCCCTGGCCGCCTCTATCAGCGCACCCGCCAGGGCGGGTGCCGCGGCCGGACCGAGCGCTCCGACCAGCACGACCAGCCGGGCTGCCCGACCTGCGATGGCGTGTGCACGCATGACGTGGACTGCCTCCTTCGGGGGCCGCGCGCGGTCGTCGCCGGCCCCGTCAACGCACGACGATTTCCTACTACTACCTGCCGGGTGGTCGATCGTAGCGCAGCCCGTCCACGTTGACAACGGACGGCGGATGCGACCAGACTAGTCGGTCACGCAGTCCATCAGGGGCGCCGCGCGGCTCCGACCGGGGTCGGCGTACGGCCCGTGATTCACGGACGCAAGGCAAGGAGGCAGGCTGGTGCGAAGACGGAGCTGCGCACTCGCGGCGGTTGGCTTCACGCTCGCGTTCGCAGCCCTCGCATACGCGCAGGCCGCCCCGGCCGCGGGCGCAGCCGAGCCCGCCGGCGTAACCGAGCCCGCGCACGCGCCGGTCTCGCCCCAGCGCGCCCTGCTCGACCGCTATTGCGTGACCTGCCACAACGGCGATTTCGTGCGGGGCACCGACGAGCCCCGCTCGCTGCTCGTCTCCCAGCTCCGGGCCGTCGGTCTGGCCCTCGACGACGTTGACATCGACAACGTGGCCGAGGACCCCGAGGTCTGGGAGGCGGTGGTCCGCAAGCTGCGTGTCGGGGCGATGCCGCCGCAGCCGCGCCCGCGGCCCGACAAGGAGACCTACGACGCCTTCCGGCACTGGCTCGAGGACCAGCTCGACGCCGCCGCGGCGGCCAGTCCGAATCCCGGGCGGACGCACGCGTTCCACCGTCTGAACCAGACCGAGTACCGCAACGTCATCCGCGACCTGCTGGACCTCGACGTAGACGTCGGCGAGTGGATTCCGGCGGATGCTCCGGACCGCCACGGCTTCGACAACAACGCCGGGATGCTCTCGCTCTCGCCGGCCCTGCTCGACCGCTACGTGTCGGCGGCGCGCAAGATCAGCCGGCTGGCCATCGGCCGACCGCCCGCGGGCGGCGCGGTCATCCGGACGTACGACGTCCCGCTGAATCTGATCCAGGACGACCGCCAGAGCGAGGACCTTCCGTTCGGCTCGCGCGGCGGGGCCGCCATCCGGCATCACTTCCCGGTCGACGGCGAGTACGTCATTCGCGCGCGTCTGCGGACGAACTACGTCGGCTACGTCCGCGGGATCGACCAGGCGCACGAGATCGAGTTCCGACTCGACGGCCGGCGCATCCGGCAGTTCACCTTCGGCGGCGAGGCGCCCGGGACGCCGTCCCCCATCAGCTTCGCGGGCAACATCCGCGGCACGGACGACTGGGAGTCGTACACGCTGCACGCCGACGACGGGCTCGAGGTCCGCGTGAACGTGGAGGCCGGCCCGCACGTGATCGGGATCACCTTCCCGCGCGAGACGTGGGAGCCCGACGGCGTGCTGCAGCCGCGGCAGACCGGCTTCGCGCTCGCGATCAACGACATGCCGGACGGCAACCCGGCCCTCGGCAGCGTGCAGATCAGCGGTCCCTACGCGGTCGACGGGCCGGGCGACACGCCGACCCGGCGCCGCATCTTCACGTGCGCGCCGGCGACCGCGGCCGACGAGCTGGGCTGCGCGCGCGAGATCCTCTCGGCGCTGGCGCGGCGCGCCTACCGCCGTCCGGTGACGGAAGGCGACGTCGGCACGCTGCTCGACTTCTACGAGGCCGGCCGCCGCGACGGCAGCTTCGACGACGGCATCGGCTTCGCCCTCGAGCGGCTGCTAGCCGACCCCGACTTCCTGTACCGCATCGAGCGCGACCCGGTGGACAGCGCCCCGGGAGCGTCGTACCCCGTCAGCGACGTCGAGCTCGCCTCGCGGCTGTCGTTCTTCCTCTGGAGCAGCATTCCCGACGACGAGTTGCTCGACCGGGCGGAGGACGGCACGCTCGGCGACCCGGCCGTGCTGGAGCGGCAGGTGCGGCGGATGCTGGCCGACCCGCGCGCGAAGGCGCTCGTCGAGAACTTCGCGGGGCAGTGGCTGCACCTGCGCAACATGGCGAGCGTCTACCCCGATCCGCTGGAGTTCCCGGAGTTCGACGAGAACCTGCGGGAGGCCTACCAGGCGGAGACGGAGCTCTTCATCGAGCAGCAGTTGCGCGATGACGCCAGCATGCTCGACCTGCTGCGGGCCGACTACACGTTCGTCAACGAGCGGCTGGCGCAGCACTACGGCATCCCGAACGTCTACGGCAACCGGTTCCGCAAGGTGACTTTCGCGCCCGGTGAGCGCGCCGGGCTGCTGAGCCACGGCAGCCTGATGACCGTGACCTCGTACCCCAACCGGACGTCGCCGGTCCTGCGGGGCAAGTGGGTGCTCGAGAATCTGCTCGGTGCGCCGCCGCCGGAGCCGCCCCCCGACGTGCCGACGCTCGAGGAGGAGAACGCCGACGGCGAGCCGCTCTCCATGCGGCAGGCGCTCGTGCTCCACCGGGAGAACCCGGCCTGCGCGGTGTGCCACGCCCCGATGGACCCGATCGGCTTCTCGCTGGAGAACTTCAACGCCATCGGCGAATGGCGGCCGACCAGCGAGGCCGGCACGCCGATCGATGCCTCGGGGACGCTGCCGGACGGGGCAGCGTTCGAGGGGCCGACCGGACTGCGGGATCTTCTGCTGGATCGGCCCTCCGACTTCGTCGGAACCGTCACCGAAAAGTTGATGATGTACGCGCTGGGCCGGGGCCTGGAGTACTACGATGCCCCGACGGTGCGGCGGATCGTGCGGGAGGCGGCCGCCGACGACTACCGGTGGTCGTCCGTCATACTCGGAATCGTGAAGAGCACGGCATTCCAGATGCGGAGGTCAGATTCATGATGGTTACCAGGAAGGCGATCCCACGCCGCACCGTGCTGCGCGGCATCGGCGCGACGCTGGCTCTGCCGCTGCTCGACGGCATGGTCCCGGCGTTCGCGGCCATACGGAACAGCGCGGCCCGGCCGGTGCGCCGCTTCGGGGTCGTCTACGTGCCGAACGGCATGGCCATGAAGCACTGGACGCCGGCGGCGGAGGGCGCAGGTTTCGAGACGACGCGCCTCCTGCAGCAGATCGCGCCGTACCGCGACCAGATGTCCGTGCTGACGGGCCTGAACGGCGTCGCCAGCAACGCGGGGGTCCACGCCAGCGCGGCCACGCGCTTCCTGACCGGCGTCACGCCGGCCCGGACCGAATCGAACCTGCGCGCCGGCATCTCCGTCGACCAGTTGATCGCCCGGGAGTTCGCGAAGGAGACGCAGCTTGCCTCCCTGGAGATCGCGCTCGACAGCCGCGACGTGTCCGGGTCGTGCGACGTCGGCTTCAGTTGCACGTACACGAACACCATTTCGTGGCGCAACGAGACGACGCCGCTCCTCGGCGAGAACAACCCCCGCGCCGTCTTCGAGCAGCTCTTCGGCGACTCCGGATCGACCGACCCGGCCGCGCGTCTCGAGCGCATCCGCAAGGACCGCAGCATCCTCGACTCGGTGAGCGAGAAGGTCGACACGCTGCAGCGCGAGCTCGGCCCGAACGACCGGCTGCGGGTGACCGAGTATCTCGACGCCGTGCGCGACATCGAGCGGCGCATCCAGAAGGCCGAGGAGCAGAGCGACCGCGAGCTGCCCGAGGTCGATCAGCCCGCAGGCATCCCGGCGACCTACGCCGAGCACGCCCGGCTGATGTTCGACCTGATGCTGCTGGCCTACCAGACCGACCTGACGCGCGTGAGCACGTACATGATGGCGCGCGAGATCAGCGGGCGGACGTATCCGGAGATCGGCGTTCCGGACTCGCACCACCCGACGTCCCATCACCGCGACGACCCGACGCTCTACGAGAAGATCGCGAAGATCAACGAGTTCCACCTGTCGCTCTTCGCCTACTTCCTCGAGAAGGCGCGGGCGACGCCGGACGGCGACGGCAACCTGCTCGACCACATGATGATGCTTTACGGCGCGGGCATGTCCGACAGCAACCGCCACGACAACAAGGGGCTGCCCCTGGTGCTCGTCGGCGGCGGGTCGGGCCAGCTCAGGCCGGGCAGTCGACACCTCCGCTACGCGGAGAAGACGCCGGCGACGAACCTGCACCTCACCATCCTCGACAAGATGGGGGTGCCGGTCGACAAGATGAGCGACAGCACCGGCAAGCTCGATCTGCTCCCGGTGGCGTAGGCGCAGTCGGTTCGGACGAACGCGCGCCCTCCCGAGGGAGCGCGTTCGCCCCGCGTGCTCCGCAGGGAGCGCGCCCCTCCGCCGAACCGGATCGGCGGAGGCTGGACGGAAGCGTCACCCGAAGGCCCGGCGCGAAGCCGGGCCTTCTCTGTTTGTCCCGATTCCTCGATTCTGCCTGAGCCGTGCCCGCCATCCAGCCGCGCGAGGAGATCCACGACGTCGTCGTCATCGGCTCCGGGGCCGGCGGCGCGACGGTAGCCCACGTGCTCACCGGTCTCGGCGTCCGCGTGACGCTGCTCGAGGCGGGCCCGATGCTCGATCCCTATCGGGAGTTCAAGGAGCACGACTGGCCGTACGACTACGACCACCGCGGCGCCGAGCCCGGGGGGCGGCGCTACTTCGGCGAGGGAAAGCCGTTCGGCTTCTTCTCGACCACCAGCGGCGGCTGGGAGCTCGACGGCGAGCCGTACACGGTCGCCGACGACACGGACGACTTCTGGTGGTTCCGCTCCCGTATCGTCGGCGGCCGGACCAACCACTACGGGCGGATGACGTTCCGCTTCTCGGACTACGACTTCGCGCCGCGGGACCGGGACGGGCTGGGGTGGAACTGGCCCATCACATACGAGGACATCGCGCCCTGGTACGACAGGGCCGAGGCGTTCATCGGCGTCACCGGGAGCCGCGAGGGCATCCGCAGCGCGCCGGACGGCGTGTTCCACGACCCACCGCCGCCCAAGGCGCACGAGCTCCTCATTCAGCGGGCGAGCCACAAGCTCGGCATCCCGTGCATCCCCAACCGGCGGGCGGTCATCACCCGGCCGCTGAACGGCCGTCCGGCGTGCCACTACTGCGGTCAGTGCGGCCGCGGCTGCCGGACGGCGTCGAACTACTCGGCGAGCCAGGTGCAGATACTGCCGGCTCTCGCCACCGGCCGGCTCACCCTCATCGACCAGGCGATGGCGCGGGAGGTCACCACCGACGGGGCCGGCCGGGTCACCGGGGTCGTCTACCTCGACAAGCGGACGGGGGAGGAGCGGACGATCCGGAGCCGTGTCCTCGTGGTGGCCGCGAGCGCCTGCGAGTCGGCCCGGCTGTTGCTGAACTCGAAGCCGCGCGACTTCCCGTCCGGCGTCGCCAACCACTCCGGCGTGGTCGGCCGCTACCTGATGGACACCGTCGGCTTCGGCCTCGGCGGCTACGTCCCGGCGCTCGAGGGGCTGCCGCGCTACAACAGCGACGGGGCTGGCGGCGCGCACCTCTACATGCCGTGGTGGGGCTGGGACGACCAGACGAAGCTGGGCTTCCCGCGGGGCTACCACATCGAGATCGGCGGTGGCTACGGCATGCCCGGCGTCGGCTCGTTCCAGCGGTCCGCCCGGCGCGCCGGCTACGGGGCGGCCCTGAAGGAGCGCGCGCGGCGCGAGTACGGGACGCGCGTCAGAGATGATCCCCAACGACGCCAGCTACTGCGAGCTCGACCCGAGCGTCGTCGACCGCTGGGGCATTCCCGTCCTGCGCTTCCACTTCCGTTGGAGCGAGCACGAGCTCCGGCAGGCGCGGCACATGCGCGAGACGTTCACCGAGCTCATCGCGCTCCTGGGCGGGGAGGCTGACGTCCCCGCGCGCCGCGACGCATCCGGGATCTCGATCGGCGGCAGCATCATCCACGAGGTGGGCACGGTCCGCATGGGGGACGACCCCGAGACATCCGCCCTCAACGGCTTCTGCCAGGCGCACGGTGCGAAGAACCTCTTCGTCTGCGACGGGGCGTCGTTCGTCAGCAACCCCGACAAGAACCCGACGCTGACGATCAACGCGCTCGCCTGGCGGGCGTCGGAGTACCTGGCGGACGAGATGAGGCAGGGGAACCTGTGACGCTGTCGCGCCGGGAGGTGCTCCGGCAGTTGGCCGTCGCCGCGACGTCGGCGGCGGCAGGCGGGTTCAACCTCGAGGCGGCGCGGGTGGTGCACGCCTTCGCGGCCGAGGAGCGCGCCCAGGCGGGCGGCTACGCGCCGCGCCTGCTGACGGCGCACGTGCGCCGCCTCGCAGAGCTCGTGGTGCCGGCCGATGCCGGCGGTGGAAGCGCCGTCGACGCGGGGGCGCCGGAGTTCATCGATCTGCTTTGCAGCGAGAACGAGCGGCTCGCGGACATCTATCGCCGCGGCGTCGCGTGGGTGGACGAGGAGACGGACCGCCGCGGTGGCGGCGCGTTCGTCGGCGCCTCGTCCGGACGGCAGACTGCGCTGCTCGATGCGCTGGTCGATGCCGAGCGGGCCGGCGGCGCGGGCGATCTCGCTCCGGGCGTGCGCTTCTTCGCGTGGGTGCGCCGCATGACGGTCGACGCGTACTACACCAGCCCGATCGGGATCCGCGACGTCGGCTACGAGGGCAATCGCGTCGCGTCGGCCTACGATACCCCGCCTGCCGCGCTGGAGTTCATCGACCGGCTGGCCGACGACCTCGGCCTCTAATGCGCTTGCGCTGCGAACGCTCCCAGTGAGCCGGCGGCGCGAAACGGCGCGGACTGCCGGAGGACGTCGCGCCTGCCCCGGAGGACGTCGCGCCTGCCCAGGTGAGCCGGCCCTCCTGCCCCAGGGCTCCCCGGCGGAGGCGGCGTAGTTGCTACAATGAAGTGTTCTCTGCGGCGCTGGCGCGCGCCCTATTCGACACCGGATCATGGAGGCGCCAAATGGCAAATCGAGGACGCCCAACCCAGACCAAACGGCAACGGGAGCGGGCTCGGCACGAACGTGCCAAGATGAAGGAGGCCCGCCGGGCGGAAACGCGGGCCCGTCGCGCAGAGGCTCCACCGAGGCCCAGCGACCACGACCCGGACATCGTCGGCGTGGTCGCCGGCCCACAGGCCCCGCCCGATTGGCAGCGCGAGTTCTTCGAGGAAGAGGAGCGCGCTCGGCAGGAAGCCGAGAAGGCGCTCCAGCAGGGCGAGTAGGGCGCGAGGCCTGTTCCCGGCCCGGAACCGTCGCCTGCGGCTCCGACTCCCGCCCGCCTTCTTGCAGGGTCCGTACAGTTCTGAGGCGCAGGACTCCTACGGTTTCGCGACGTTCCGCATCCACGCGCCCGCGCCGCGGCCGAGCTGTCCCAGGCTGCGGCGTGCCCTGTCCAGCCAGCTCTCGCCGCGGACGCGTACGGGGATGCAGCGGGATGTCGCGCGCGGCGTGACGTTGCGCGGCGCGGGCCACGGCGTCACGTTGCGCTCGATCCGCGGCGGCTCGGTCCGGCGGAACGGGTCCGTGCCGCGCCAATCCCAGATCCGCAGCGTCCGGATGTAGATGATCTGTCGCATGTGAGGTTCCTCCGGCTGCGCGCCGGGCGCGGAAGCCGAGGGCGCCGGCCCGGCGGCCGGCGCCCACCCGCCGAAGAGTTCGCTACGCGCTCGGCGGGGTGGCCCCGCCCGCGATCTCGATGCGCCGGGGCTTCGCCGCCTCGGCCATCGGCAGCGTGATCTCGAGCATCCCGTGCTCGAACGTCGCGCCGACGCGATCCGAGTCGACGTGATCGGGCAGCGTGAAGCTGCGCTCGAAGCGGCCGTAGCCGAACTCCGAGAGGTGCCGCTCCGTCTGCTCCTCCCCCTGCAGGTTCCGCTCGCCGGTGATCGTCAGAACGTCGCGATGCAGGTCGACGTGCACGTCCTTCGGGTCGATTCCGGGCAGGGCCATCCGCATCTTCCAGCCGCCGTTGTCCGAGGTGACCTCGGTAGCCGGCACCCAGGCGCGGTCGCGCTCTCCGGGAAGGTGATCCCACGACAACCCGAACGCCCGCTCCAGGTCGCGGTGCAGGTTGTTCATCTCCGCCAACGGGCTCCAACGAGTCAGGCTCAACATTCTCCCTTCCTCCTTCTGCCGGGCCAGTGGCCCATGCCGATTCCCCTGATTCCTGATGGTACGCAGAATGCGTTCGAGAGTCAAGTAATCTGCTTATGAAAGACTCACTTTTAGCTTACGGAAGCACGCGTAGGAAAGTTCCCTATGGATTAGCGATGATCAAGCGGAGGCCGATGCGCGCGGTCAGCGGCCGGGTAGCCCGCCTGCGCCGGGCCCGCTCCCCGCAGCCTCGAGCCTCTTCGGCCGCCCAGCCATCGAGCCTGGGCTACGCTCGACCGGGGCCATCGACGTCAGGTGATCCGGCAGTTCGAAGGGGGGCCGGCAAGCCAACCAGGCGGGGGTGGGCGAGCGGAGGAGCGGGATCGAGCGCTCAGCCGGGGTCGCGGTCGTCCCAGCGCAGAATAGCGTCGATGGCGTCGACCGAGATGGGATGGTAGCCGGGTCGGGCTCGACGATAGATGGCGAGGGCGCGGTCACGCCCGGCCGGCGTCGCCGCGAGCGCTTCATACAGAGGAGCGATCAGCTTGCGGCGGCCGATGTCCAACAGGTACTGCTCCAGCCGGTCGTCGGCCCGCCGGTAGCCGGCGCGGATAGCCGCCAGCAGCCACTGGTGGGCGATCTCGGCGTTGCCCGACACGGTGAGCCCGAACGCGTCGTCGAGCGCCGCCATCCGATCCGCGCTCAGATCGGAGGACGCCGCGCTCAGGAAGTGGAGCCACTCCTGGGTGGTCCACGCGGCCGTCTCGATATCGCCGGCGCGCTGGGTGCCGTCCGTCCACGCCGCGAGCTGGCGCTCGACCTCTCCGAATGCGTCCGACTCCGGCCGCGGGGCGTCGGCCGGCAGCCCCGGTCCATCGATCCAGGCCTCGAGCGCCACGGGCTCCGCGCCGGCAGGATCGGCGTCCAGCAGGTGGCGGCGGACGTAGGCGACGAAGTCGGCGGTCGTGATGCTCCGGAACGCGAAATGATCGAAGTAGCCGCGCAGGAACTCGTCGAAGCGCGCCCGCCCGGTCCGTTCCTCCAGGTGTCGCAGCAACAGCGCGCCCTTCTCGTAGGGCACCTGCGTCATCCCCTCGTCGGGGTCGCGGCCGGCGAGGTCCACGCGCAGGACCTCGTCGGCGTCGTCGAGGCGGTCGAGTTCCGCCAGCAGGACGTCGCGGCCGAGCACGGCCTCCATCTCCGCCCGTCGCGTCCCGAACACCTCCTCGACGATGCGGCGCTCGATGTAGGTGGTGACCCCCTCGTTGAGCCAGAAGTCGCGCCACGTGGCGTTCGTCACCAGGTTGCCGGACCACGAGTGGGCCAGCTCGTGGGCCACCAGCGAAACGAGACTTCGGTCGCCGGCCAGAATGGTCGGGGTGGCGAAGGTCAGGCGGGGGTTCTCCATCCCGCCGAACGGGAAGCTCGGCGGCAGCACCAGCAGGTCGTACCGGTCCCAGCGGTAGGGGCCATAGAGCCGCTCGGTGGCCGCGATCATGGCCTCCGTGTCCGCGAACTCGTCGGCCGCGGCTTCGACGACGGACGGCTCGGCGTAGACGCCGGCGCGGGGGCCGAGCGGCGCGAACGAGAGATTGCCGACGGCAAGCGCGATGAGATAGGACGGTATCGGCTGCCGCATGTCGAGCCGATAGTCGCCGTCCGCTGCCGCATCGGGATCGTTCGCGGCGCTCATGACCGCGCGCAGCCCGGGCGGCGTGCGTAACCGGGCGCCGTAGGTGACTCGCACCCCGGGACTGTCCTGGAGCGGGATCCAGCTCCGGGCGTGGATCGCCTGCGACTGCGTGAACAGGAACGGATGTTGCCCGCCGGCGGTCTGCTCCGCGCCCAGCCACTGCAGGGCGGTGGCCTCGGGGCGGGTGCGGTAGGTCACGCGGACGCGCGTCGCGGCCGGCGGGAGCTCGATGCGGAGCGGCGCGCCGAGCACGGCGTCGGCTTCGCCGAGGACGTAGGTCGTGGCCTCGAAGCCCCCATTCGGCGACCACGCTTCCACGCCGTCGATGTCGAGATCCCGCGTGTCGACCACGAGGGAGCCGGCGTCCGTATCGAGGCGGTCGAACGAGAGCATCGCCGAGCCGGCCAGCGTCCGATCGTCGAACGAGACATCGAGGTCGAGCTCGAGGTGCGTCACGCGAACGGCGTCCGCGTTTGCGTACGAGTGGAGGTCGCGCCGATCGGGATCGGTTGCGGTCTCGTCCGGCGGGGCAGGAGCGGCGCAAGCCATCAGCCCGGCGGACGCGATGACCGCCCAGCGCGCGCGGTACCGGGAGCCGAGCGTGGAGAAGTGCACCAGCGCCGTCCCGTCCGGCCTACCACGGCATCCGGCGGTTCGTATAGCGCCGCCCGCGGTCGGCGACCTCCGCCCCCGGATTCGAGCCGATGCGCACGCCCTCGTCGATCATCTGCTCGATGTCGTCGGCCCGCACGCGGTTCAGGAAGGGGATGCCGGCCTGCTTCGTCGCCGCGAGGACCCGGGCGCGCGCGTCGGTCAGCACCTGCGGGGCGTCGCCCCGGCTGACGTCGAACGACAGGCTCATGTCGCCCGGCCCCCATTCGGCGAAGCCGACGCCGGGGACCGCCGTGCTCGCCTCGGCGTTCTCGAGCGCGTGCCGGTCTTCGATCTTGAGACCGATCAGCAGCTCCCCCTCGGGGTTGAGCGGCCACGCGTCGGCGCGGCGCTGGTATTCGGCGTTCGTGAGGCCCCAGATGCGCGCCGCGAACCCCTGTCCGCCGTTCCCGCGCAAGCCTTCGTCGACCCCCTTCGCCTCCGGCGCGTGGGGGTAGCGGGCGGCCTGGACCAGCACGCGAACCACCTCCGGCGAGCGGGCGTGCGCGAGGAGCACGCCGTGGACCCCGGCACCGAGCACCTGCTCGACCATCCAGTAGTTCGCCCACATGACCTGCTCGTTGACGCCGCCGAACGGCAGCACGGCGACCACCGCCGGCGTCCGGTGCCCGCTCCGGGTGGGGCCGCCGTCGACCAGACCCTG
>JAGWAJ010000034.1:23383-40668 GCA_021296475.1 Acidobacteriota bacterium | reverse complement strand
CCGAGTCGATCTCCACCTCGTTCCGGCGCGCGTCCTCCGGCGAGCTCGTGTTGGAGTTGTACCAGACGCGCGGCATCCACGTGCTCGACTTGACGGCCCGCGGATCGCGAATCCAGTTCGCGACCCACTCGGGCTCGAGCTTCGCCCCGATGCGCGTCAGGTTCGGCCCGGGCTTGCGCAGATCCTCGAAGCCGCGGGTACGGTGGCACGCATAGCAGCCGGCCCGCTCGTAGAGTCCGTAGGCCACGTTGAGCGTCGACGCCTCCGGCACGTGCACCGTGTCCTTGTGGCACTTGGCGCACGAGGCCTCCGTCATCCCTGTCGGAAGCATCGGGTAGTCCCACAGATGCGGAACCTCCCAACCGTACTCCTCTTCCCAACGGTGGGTCTGCTCGTCGCCGGTCGGCGTGTGCGACGAGTGGACGAAGCCGACCGACTGCCCCATTCCGTCGTGGCAGACCGAACACCCGGTGGTACCCAGCGGATGCGGGGACGCGCTCCCCACGTAGGTCTCGAGACTTGAGTGCGTCCGAAACGGCTGCGGGTAGTCCTCGAAGCCCTCCCGGTCGATTGCCAGGTGGCAGGTCTGGCAACGATCCATCTTCGGGACGCGGGTGAAGTTCACGTCGTCGACGATGTTGGGCGTGATCGTCTGCTGGACGGTCAGCGTCGGCGCCATGAAGTCGAGCAGCGGAGCGTTCAGCAGGTAGTCGTTGACGAAGTCCACCTCTAGGTCGACGAGCCGGGCTTCCAGGCGCGTGGTCTCGGCCGTGATCTCCCGGATCTCCGTGTCGGCGTCGCTGACGCCGCCGGTGAACTCCCGAATCTGTTCGCGAAGACGGTCACGGTCAGCCGTGAGACCCTCGACCTCGAGACCCAACTCGATCCAGCGCTCGTACATCGCGTCGATCTCGGGGCGCCCTTCCGCCGCCTCCTCGGGGTGCTCCGCCTGGACCTCCTCGAAGGCGTACCGCTCGACGTCGTAGTCCGCCTTCTGGAAGTTGTAATTCTGATTGGCGAGATACAACTGCGCCTCGACATCCTCGAGCTGGCTCTCGAGGTCGTCCACGCGCTGCCTGTTCAGCAGCACGGTCTGCTCGGCCTCGGCGCGCTGAGCGCGCAGGGTCTCGAGCCGGTCGGAGTCGACAGCCTCCTGTGCGGCCTCCAGGCTGAGGCGCGTCACCTCCGATTCCAGCAGCACGAACTGCCGCTGGTAGCCCTTCCATTCGCGGTCGTAGTCGTCCCAGATCAGCCAGATGCTGCTCAAGAAGAGGAACAGACTCGACGCGGCGAATACGACGTTGAGGAAGTCGACGTTGTAAGCGTGCCCAACGCTTTTCTTGTCAGCCATGGGTGTACGGCTAGATGTTGAAGAAGTACTCGGGAATCGACACGACGTATTTCAGGTTGAACACCCACCGGGTCAGCATCTTCACCGGCAGCGACAGCATCATCAGGAATAGTACCACCGACACGTAGAAGCGCGTCGGTCCGAGCTTCTCGTAGTAGTTCCTGAAGACCGTTCTGGCCAGGATGACCGGCAGCGCGAACACGTAGGCCAGCGTCAGGAGGATCCCGACGCTCTCCCGGAGCAGGATGTTGTCCGGCAGCGCCTGACCGAGCCCGCGAACCCACACGTACTCGGAGAGCTGGACGTTGGTGAGCGCCTCCAGCTTGTGCACGTCCCAGTACTCGAACGGCCCGAAGAAGTTCCAGTTGGGCCCCCGGAGGAACGTGCCGAGCACGATGAGCGACGACCAGAGGACGACGAATCCGAAGAGGAAGATGACGATCTCGGCCTTGCGCTCGTTGAAGGTGTAGTAGCCGTTCCCCTTCGGGTTCGTGTCGACGTACGGGATCGCCATCAGGCCGACGATGATCAGGCTGGGCAGCACGACGCCGGCCAGCCACGGATCGAAGTAGACCAGCATCTCCTGGAGTCCAAGAAAGTACCAGGGGGCCTTCGACGGGTTCGGGGTGGCGGCCGGGTTCGCGGGCTGCTCGATCGGAGCCTCGAGGCCGATGGACCAGACCACGATGATCGCGGTGCAGAGGATCAGCGAGATCAGCTCCGTGTACACCAGATCCGGCCACACCCAGACGCGATCCGACTCCTGCTTCTCGATGACGTCGTCGCCGGCGGCCACGCGCTCGTCGTTCAGCACGGCCTCGCGCATCGAGTACCAGGTGAAGAAGATCACCAGGAAGATGAGCGCCACGATCGGAACGTTGTCGGGCTTCGCGATGATCAGCACGAAGTTCTCGTCGAAGAGCCCGAAGGCGAAGAAGACCCCCAGCACGGCCATCAGCCCGTAGCCGACGGCATTCCTGGCGAAGACCTCCCTCTTCCAGACGAGGAGAACGAGCGCGACCACCGTGAGGAGGAAGAACAGCCTCGGGTCGGCGAAGATGTTGATGAAGCTCTTGATCGCGTCCATGTCGCACCTGATCCGCCGATGGATCGGCGTCCGTCAGTGTCCCTCTTAGAGCGGCCCCGAGATGCCGCCGTCCTTCCGCACCCGCCAGAAGTGAACCGCCATCAGGAATCCGATCACGAGAGGCAGCGCAACACAGTGCAGGACGTAGAAGCGCAGCAGCGCGCCCTCCCCGACGAATGTTCCGCCCAGCAGGGCGAACCGCGCGTCGGCGGCCGCATGAATCAACTGCACGTCGCCGAGAGCCAGCAGCGAGGCTCCCGGCCCCTCGTACCCGAGGAACGGCGTTGCCCGCGCCATGTTCGAGCCTACCGTGATCGCCCAGATGGCCAACTGATCCCAGGGCAGCAGGTAGCCTGTGAACGAGAGCAACAGCGTCAGGACGAGCATGATGACGCCGACGTTCCAGTTGAACTCCCGGGGCGGCTTGTAGGATCCGGTCATGAAGACCCGGAACATGTGCAGCCAGACCGTGATGACCATGGCGTGGGCGGCCCAGCGGTGCATCTCCCGCATGATCCCGAGCGGGACGTGCTCGCGCAGGCCGACGATGTCCGAGTAGGCGTACTCGAGAGTCGGCCGGTAGTAGAACATCAGCAGCACGCCGGTGAACGTCAGGTTGAGGAACAGGAAGAAGCTCAACCCGCCCATGCACCAGGTGTAGCGGAGCCGCACCCCGTGCTTCTTCAGACGCACGGGATGGAGGTGCAGGAAGACGTTCGAGAGCATGACCAGGACCCGGTTGCGGTCGTTGATCGGCGCCGCATGCCGGAATACGGAGGTCCAGATCTGCGTCTCGGTCAGCCAGTTCCACCCGCGTACGAGTGCGCTCTCCTGCGGTTCAATCGTCTTCGCGTCGGCCATCGTCAGCGCCCTGTCCTATACCTGCAGGAAGGCCTCGGGGTCGGTCCACTGCCCCAACTCCTCCTGGAACTTCCGCGACTTGTCGACCATGATCTGGCCGTCCTCGGCCAGGACGATGCGCGCCCGCTCGAGCGGGCGCGGCGCCGGCCCCTCGAAGTTGATCCCGGTGGGTCGGAACCCGCTCCCGTGGCACGGGCACTTGAACTTGCTCTCGGCCGAGAGCCAATTCGGCGTGCAGCCGAGGTGGGTGCAGGTGACCAGCAACGCGTAGAAGCCGGGCGCCTCGTGGTAGTCGTCGAACGGGGTCCGCACGACCCACACCCCGTACGCGTTCTTCCACCGCTCGTCCACGCCGTCGCCGTAGTCCGTCGGGAATCCGATCGTGAACTGCTGCGGCGGCTCGTTCAGGACGTTGGGGAACATGAACCGGGCGGTGCCGCCTACCATGCATCCGACGAACGATGCGGTGAAGGCACCCCACGCCAGTCCCATCCAGCCGCGGCGCCCCATCAGCGGCGAGCTGTCGTCGGGGGCGGCGGCCGCCTTGCGGGGGGTGCTGCGAGCGGCGGCGCTCGTCGTCCGTCCCGCCAACGCCGGGTTGGGCGCGGGCGCGGCGGCCGCAGGCTTCGGCTTCGGCTTCGCCGGCGGCGTGCCGGCGGGTGGCGGGTTCACGGGACCATCAGTCTCGGCCATCGTCGTTCCCTGCTCCGTCTCTTCAAGCCCACCATTCGTCGCCTGACGGCTCCGCCTGGTGCCCAACGAACCCTCCAGGAGTCCGCGCCGCTTCGGCGGCGTAGAGCTCCTGGCCCACCATTCACGGGATCGCCCGCGCCGCATCCCCGACCTGCCGCGGTGCGGAGGGCAGCGCGTCCAGCGCCTCGAGTGCAGCGTTACGGACCTGCAGGCTCGCATCGTTCTCGCTCAGCGCCCGGATCTGGTCGTTCAACTCGCTCGACCCGAGCGCCGCCACCGCCTGCAACGCACTCACCATCACCGCGGCCACCGGATCGACGGCATCCTGCGGGGTCGGCGCCAGCGTGACCATCCGCTCGACGTACGGCCGGTCGATCATCCGCCGCAGCACCGGCAGGCCGTCATCGAGGCCGTGGCGCGCGAGCGCGACGGCGGCATTCCACTGCACGTCCGCCGCCGGATCGTCGAGCGCGTTCCGCAGCGTGGCCATGTGCGCGGTGCCCGGCAGCGCACCGAGCGCATAGATGGCCATCTTGCGCACGCCGGCGTCCTCGACGAGGTACATCGCTTCGATGTCGTCGACGGTTCCCGGATCACCGAGTGAGGCGAGCGCCCAGATGACGCTGATCCGGACCTCGGCGTCCGGACTGTCGAGCGCCTTGACGAGCTCGCCCGCCGCGCCGGCGGGCGGATTCGTCAATCGGCCGAGGGCGAGGGCGAGATACTGCCGCACGCGGGGGTCGTCTCCCTCCGAGTCGACGAAGGCCTGCACGATGGCCGCCCCGATAGTCGGGTGCCGGACCTCGGTCTCCGGATCGGCGAGCAGACGCGACAGCTCGAAGGCGGCCGGCCAGCGTCGCTCGCGGCCGCCGGTCCGCACGTCGCTCAGAAACTCCTCCGGAGTGCGCTCGGTCGTTACGAGCGTGCGGAAGCCCCCGTAGACGAGAACGATGACCCCAACGACGGCCAGCGGAATCAAGAAGAACTGAATCGCCAGCGCGGGGGCCTTCGCAAGGGGGCTCGCACGCAGCGCGGGCTCGCGCTCGACCAACTTAGCCATTCCGTGCGTCTTGGGGGAAACGCGCCCGGCGGCGTCACGCTGCGTGGCATCCGGGGATCCGGACGCATTACCCTGCACGAGCGACCGCCTGCGGGCAACGAAGTCTACTACGAACCTGTCGCTTCCAGCAAGGACGAGAGGACCAGCTCCATGCCTGCGCCTCCCTCGCCAGCGAACCTCCCAGCACGCCCGTCAGGCCGCGCCGGAAGCGCGCCCGTCGGGCCGCGCGAACTCGACGCCGCGGAAGAAGAACGCCAACTCGACGGCGGCGGTGTCGGGCGCGTCGGACCCGTGCGTCGCGTTGTGCTCGATGGACGTCCCGAACTCGTGACGCAGAGTGCCCCGCTCCGCCGCGCCGGGATTGGTCGCGCCCATCACCCGCCGCCAGCGAGCGATCGCGTCCGAGGCCTCGAGCGCGAGAACGACGGCCGGTCCGGACGACATGAACTCCGTGAGCGAGTCGAAGAAGGGCTTGTCCCGGTGCACGTCGTAGAAGGCGGCGGCCTCGCGTCGAGTCAGCCGCACGAGCCGCATGGCCGCGATGCGGAACTCCTCGGCCTCGATGCGCCTCACGATCGAGCCGACGAGACGGCGCCCCACGGCGTCCGGCTTGATGATGGCCAGCGTCCGCTGCATGCCCGTCACCGCAGGTCGTTCATGATCGCCTCCAGGACCGCCTCCGGCGGACGGACACGGTCCTGCGGCAGCGAGGCCAGGGGCTCGTCCACGAGGTTCAGCATCTCGAGGAAGTCCGGCTTCGTCGGCTCGACGTAGATCAGGCCCGTCGCGAACGTGCCGCGCGACCGGGTCTCCTGCAGGACCGACATCGCCTGCAGCTTGTTGCGCGGGTCGTAGTCCTCGGCGAGCTTCGTCAGGTAGAGCGTCGATCCGTCGTGCAGCTCCACCTCATGCGTCGTCCCGGGCTCGTAGTCGACGTCAATCTCCTCGAAGTACGGCACGAAATCGAGCTCTCCGAGGGGGTCGTCGTGACTCTTCGCGTACGCGTAGCTCTTGGTCGACCCTTCGTGGTCGTTGAACGTGACGCACGGCGACAGCACATCGAGCATGGCGGTGCCGCGATGGCTGAGCGCGGCCTTCAGGACGGCCGAGAGCTGTTTCTTGTCGCCGGAGAACGAGCGCGCGACGAACGAGGCACCCAGCTCGATGGCGAGCGCGCAGGTGTCGATCGGCGGCAGGTCGTTCACGACGCCGGTCTTCAGCGTCGAGCCGAGGTCGGCGGTCGGCGAGAACTGGCCCTTGGTCAGACCGTAGCAGCCGTTGTCCTCGATAATGTAGATGATCGGCAGGTTGCGGCGCATCAGGTGGACGAACTGCCCGATGCCGATCGCGCCGGTGTCGCCGTCACCGCTCACGCCGACCGCGATGAGCCGCCGGTTCGCCAGCATCGCGCCGGTCCCGACCGACGGCATTCGGCCATGGACCGCGTTGAACCCGTGCGAGCTCCCCAGGAAGTAGGCGGGACTCTTGCTGGAGCAGCCGATGCCCGACAGCTTCACCACGCGGTCGGGCTCGATGCCCATCTCGAAACAGGCGTGGATGATGCGCTCCGAGATCGCGTTGTGTCCGCATCCGGCGCACAACGTGGTCTTGGTACCGCGGTATTCCTGCGACGCCAGCCCGATACGGTTGATCTTGCCCTTGCCTGCCGCCGGTGTCTGAACGGTCGCCACGTCGCCCTTTCGTGCGTCTCGACGGACGCGTTACTCGCCTCCGACGCCCGCGCTCTGCGGCACGTGCGACGGCTGGGGCCGGGTCTTCTCCACCCGGTAGCCCTCCTGAATCAGGATGCTGTCGGTAATCGTCCTGGCGTCTATCGGATGGCCGGCGTAGTGCAGGACGCTGCGCAGGCGCCCGGCCAGCTCGGGCGCCAGGTCCAGCTTCATCAGCGAGAGCATCTGCGCATCGCGGTTCTGCTCGATGACGTAGACGCGGTCGTGGCGCTCGACGAAGGACGTCAGCGCGTCGCGGAACGGATAGGCGCAGACGCGGTAGTACGACGTCTGGACGTCCTCCTCGTTGACCAGTTGGTCGCGGCTCTCCACGACGGCCCAGTGCGTGGTCCCGTAGGCGATGACGCCGATCGACGCCTTGCGGTTGATGGTGACCACGGGAGCCGGCAGCCAGTTGCGAGCCGTCTCGAGCTTCGACCGCAGCCGGTCGATGTTCTTGCGGTAGTCGTCGGGGCGCTCGCTGTACTGCGCCCACTCGTTGTGGCCGGAGCCGCGGCAGAAGTACGCGGGCATTGGATCGCCCGGAACGCTGCGGTAGGGAATCCCGTCGCCGTCGACGTCCCGGTAGCGCCCGAACTTGCCGATCCGGTCGAGCGTCTCCGCGTCGAGCACCTTCCCCCGATCCAGCGGCTTCTCGGGATACCGGAACGGCTGCGACATCCAGGTGTTCATCCCGAGGTCGAGGTCGCTCATGACGAAGACCGGCGTCTGGAACCGCTCCGCCAGATCGAAAGCCTCGATGGCCATCGAGTAGCACTCCTCGACCGACGACGGGAACAGCATGAGCTGGCGCGTGTCGCCGTGGGAGAGGAACGCCGTCGACAGCACGTCGCCCTGCGCCGTGCGCGTCGGCAGCCCCGTGGACGGCCCGACCCGCTGAACATCGAATATGACGGCCGGCACCTCGGCGTAGTATCCGAGCCCCGCGAACTCGCTCATCAGCGAGACGCCCGGCCCGGAAGTCGAGGTCATGCTGCGGGCGCCGGCCCAGCCCGCCCCGATCGCCATGCCGATAGCGGCGATCTCGTCCTCGGCCTGCACCACGGCGAAGGTCGCCTTGCCGGAGTCCTTGTCGATGCGGTGCTGCCGGAGATAGTCGATGAGCGTTTCACACAGGGACGACGACGGCGTGATCGGGTACCACGTCACGACGGTGACCCCGGCCATCATCGCCCCGATGGCGGCCGCCGCGTTGCCGTCGATCAGCACCTGGCCGGAGGTGGCGTCCATCGACTCGACGAAGTACGGATCGCGCTTCTCGAAGTGCTGCTCGGCGTACGCGAACCCGACGTCGAGGGCCTCCCGGTTGAGCGCCACGGCCTTCGGCTTGCGGCCGAGCTGCTTCTCGAGGGCGCGCTCCATCTCGGCACGGTCGATGCGGAGCAGGCTCGCCAGCACGCCGTCGTAGATCATGTTGCGCACGAGGCGGCGCAGCTTGGCGTCGCGGCAGACCCCGGCGACCAGCTTGTCGAACGGCACGGGGTAGAACGTCAGGTCGTCGCGCAGGGTGGCGAGATTGAGCGGCTCGTCGTAGACGACGGCGGCGCCCGGCTTGAGCGACACCACGTCCTCCTGCGCCGTCTGGGCGTTCATGGCGACCAGGAAGTCGATGTCCTGCTTGCGCGCGATGTACCCGTCGCGGTTGGCGCGAATCGTGTACCAGGTCGGCAGCCCGGCGATGTTCGAGGGGAAGAGGTTCTTGCCCGAGACGGGGATACCCATCCGGAAGATCGAACGGAGCAGCACGAGATTCGCGGTCTGGCTCCCCGAGCCGTTGACAGTCGCGACCTGAATGCTGAAATCGTTGACGATCCGCCGGGTGGTAGGTTGGGAGGGAGCTTCCTGGACTGCGACCTCGGGTGCCATGCAATCGCCTCGGACGTTGGAGAGCCTGCCGCTACGAACAGGACGCGCGCCAGACTCCTGCTCTCGCGTCGCGCCAACCCTGAATTATTGCACGAATCGCACGGTTATGCACGGATTATGCCCGCGACGGCGGATCCGATGTCGGCGGGGCTCCGCACCACGCGGACGCCGGCCCCCTCGAGCGCCGTCATCTTGTCGGCCGCGGCTCCCCGCCCCCCGGAGATGATGGCTCCGGCGTGCCCCATGCGCCGCCCCGGCGGCGCGGTCAGCCCCGCCACGAAGCCGACCACCGGCTTGCTGAACCGCTGCCGGATGAACGCGGCTGCCTCCTCCTCCGCCGAACCGCCGATCTCGCCGATGAGCACCACTGCGTCGGTATCGGCGTCCGCCTCGAACAGGCCCAGCGCGTCGACGAAGGTCGTGCCGATGAGCGGGTCGCCGCCGATGCCGATGCAGGTCGACTGTCCGAGGCCCAGGCGGGTCAACTGGTGCATCGCCTCGTAGGTCAGGGTGCCGCTCCGGGAGATGATGCCGATCCGGCCCTCCCGGCTGATGTGGCCCGGAATGATCCCCGCCTTGGCCTGGCCGGCCGTGAGCACGCCCGGGCAGTTGGGACCGACGAGCCGCGTGCCACCCCCGTCCAACTGCTGCACCACGTGCAGCATGTCGAGGGTGGGGATACCCTCGGTGATGCAGACGACGAGCGCCAGCCCCGCATCCGCCGCCTCGAGAATGGCGTCGCCGGCCGCGCGGGGGGGAACGAAGATCACCGATGCGTTCGCGCCCGTCTCGCGGACCGCGTCGCCCACCGTATCGAATACCGGCCAGCCGTCGTGGCTCGTCCCCCCCTTGCCCGGTGTGACCCCGCCGACGACCGTGGTGCCGAACGCCGCGGCCTGCCGCGCGTGGAAGGCCCCTTCGCGGCCGGTCAGCCCCTGCACGAGCAGGCGCGTGTGCCGATCGATCAGAACCGCCATGGGGTAGCTATCCGGCCGCGAGGGCCACCGCGTGCGTTGCTGCCTCGTCCATGGTGCCGGCAGTCGTGAAGTCGAAACCGCTGCCGAGCAGCACCGCCCGGCCCTCTTCGACGTTGGTGCCCTCGAGGCGGACGACGACCGGCAGCCGGACGTCGAGCTCCCGCACCGCCGCAATCACGCCCTCCGCCAGCACGTCGCACCGGAGTATGCCGCCGAAGATGTTGATGAGGACCGCCTTCACGCGAGAATCGGACAGCAGCATGCGGAACGCCTGACGGATCTGGCCGGCGCTCGCGCCGCCGCCGACGTCGAGGAAGTTGGCCGGCTCCCCGCCGGCGAGCTTGATGATGTCCATCGTCGCCATGGCGAGCCCCGCGCCGTTCACCATGCAACCGATGGTGCCGTCCAGCCGGATGTAGTTCAGGCCGTGCTGCGAGGCCTCGACCTCCAGCGGATCCTCCTCGGCCGGGTCGCGCAGCTCGGCGTGGCCGGCGTGACGGAAGTACGCGCTGTCGTCGAGGGTCACCTTCGCGTCCAGCGCCTGCACCGCGCCGTCTCCGGTTACGACGAGTGGATTGATCTCGACCAGGGAGGCGTCGAGGTCGCGGAACGCCCGCTCGGCGGCCACCATGACGCCCGCCGCCTTGAGCGCCACCGAGCCCGTCAGGCCGAGACGGAAGGCGAGCTCGCGCGCCTGGAACGCCTGCAGCCCGCTGCCCGACACCGCCTGCCGGTGGATGCGGTCGGGCGTCGCGACCGCGACCTCTTCGATCTCCATGCCCCCGGCGGCGCTGGCGATGACCGCCAGCCGCTCCGATTCCCGATCGATCAGCAGCCCGAGATAGAGCTCCGAGGCGATGTCGAGCGCCTCCTCGATCAGCAGGCGGCCCACCGTGCGGCCCGCCGGACCGGTCTGCGGCGTCACCAGCAGGCTGCCGAGCATGCCCCCCGCCGCCTGCGCGGCCTCGTCCGGACCGGCCACCACCCGCACGCCACCGCCCTTGCCCCGACCGCCGGCGTGGATCTGCGCCTTGACGACGACCCGTCCGCCGAGCCGCCCGGCCGCCGCGCGCGCCTCGTCCGGCGTGAACGCGACCTCGCCGCGCGGTACGGGAATGCCGAAGCGCGCCAGCAGCGCCTTGGCCTGATACTCGTGGATCTTCACGTTCGAGGTCCGCCTCCCGCCCGGGAGACCGTGCCCGACTACACGCCGATGGTCGCCACCAGCTCCCGCACGGCATCGGCCGAGTTCCGGAGGGCCGCCGCCTCTTCCGGCGCCAGCGTGATCTCGACGATCTGCTCGACCCCGCGGGCTCCGAGCTTGACGGGCACGCCGACGAACAGGTCCCGAATGCCGTACTCGCCCTGCAGGAAAACGGAGCACGGGAGGATCTTCTTCTTGTCCTTCAGGATCGCCTCGACCATCTCGACGACGGACGAGCCCGGCGCGTAGTAGGCGCTCCCCGTCCCGAGCAGCTTGACGATCTCCGCGCCGCCCTGCGCCGTCCGCTGCACGATCGAGTCGATCGTCGCCGCGTCGAGGAGCTCCGTGATCGGGATGCCGGCCACGGTCGAGTAGCGCGGCAGCGGCACCATGGTGTCGCCGTGGCCGCCGAGCACGAAGGCGTGCGTGTTCTCGACCGAGACGTCGAGCGCCTCGGCGATGAACGTTCGCATCCGTGACGAGTCGAGGACCCCGGCCATGCCGATCACGCGCTCCCGGGGCAGCCCGCTGACCCGGTAGACCACCTGGGCCATGGCGTCGAGGGGGTTGGTGACCGGGACGAGGATGCAGTCGGGAGAGTGCTCCATCGCCTGTTCGGTCACCGCCTTGGTGATCTCGTAGTTCTTCTTCAGCAGGTCGTCGCGGCTCATGCCGGGCTTGCGCGCGAGCCCCGCGGTGATCACCACGACGTCGGACCCCGCCGTATCGGCGTAGTCGTTCGTCCCGAGCACCCGCGCGTCGGACCCTTCGACCGGACAGGCCTCGAGAATGTCCAGGCCCTTGCCCTGGGGAACGCCCTCCAGGATGTCGAGCACGACGACATCGGCGAGCTCCTTGTCGGCGATGCTGCGCGCGGCGGTCGCCCCGACGTTCCCGGATCCGATCACCGTGACTTTCCGGTTCATGACCTCTCTCCGCCTACAGATTGGCGATGACCGCGTCGGCGTACTCCGACGTCTTCAGCTTGGTCGCGCCCTCCATCAGCCGGTGGAGGTCGTAGGTGACCTTTTTCTGCTGAATCGTGCGCTCGATGGCGGACTCGATCCGCGTCGCGACCTCGCCCCATCCGATGTAGCGGAACATCATCGCGCCCGACAGCATGACCGAGCTGGGGTTGATTACGTCCTTGCCCGCGTACTTGGGCGCCGTGCCGTGCGTCGCCTCGAAGAAGCCGACCTCGTCCCCGATGTTGGCGCCGGGCGCCAGCCCGAGCCCCCCGACCTGGGCCGCGCACGCATCGGAGAGGTAGTCGCCGTTCAGGTTCGTCGTCGCGATCACGCTGTAGTCGGACGTCCGCGTCAGGATCTGCTGGAGCATGCTGTCGGCTATGCGGTCCTTCATGACGACACGGCCGTTCGGCTCCCCGTCCCACTCCTTGACGGTGCGCTCGCCGAACTCCTCCCGCGCCACCTCGTACCCCCAGTCGCGGAACGCGCCCTCCGTGAACTTCATGATGTTGCCCTTGTGCACGAGGGTCACGCTCGTCCGGCCGTTGTCGAGCGCGTAGCGGACGGCCATGCGAACGAGCCGCTTCGAGCCCGTGATCGAGATCGGCTTGATGCCGACTCCCGAATCCGCGCGCACGCGCTTGCCCATCTGCGACCCGAGGTACTCGATGATCCGGCGCGCCTCCTCCGAACCCTGCTCCCACTCGATCCCGGAGTAGACGTCCTCGGTGTTCTCGCGGAAGATCACGACGTCCATCTGCTCCGGGTTGCGGACCGGGGACGGCGTCCCGCGGAAGTAGCGGACGGGCCGCACGCACGCGTAGAGATCGAGCAACTGCCGGATCGACACGTTGAGGCTGCGGATGCCGCCCCCCACGGGCGTCGTGAGCGGCCCCTTGATCGCCACCCGGTAGGCGCGCGCGGCCTCCAGGGTATCGGCCGGCAGCCCCTCCCCCGTCCGTTCGTTGGCCTTCTCCCCGGCCAGGACCTCGAACCAGACGACGCGCCTGGCGCCGTCGAACACGCTGCGCACGGCGGCGTCGAAGACGCGGACGGAGGCCCGCCAGATGTCGGGTCCGATTCCGTCGCCCTCGATGTACGGGATGATGGGATCGTCGGGAACGACCAGCGCGCCGTTGGCCCGGGTGATGGCCGTGCCCTCCGACGGCGCCGTCAGGTGCTTGAACTCCGGCATCTCGCAGCTACTCCGTCCCGTCTGCCCTCGTCCATGCGCGCGGGCCCATCGGTTACCGCCCCGCGCGCGCTACGCTCAATCGGCCGTGTGGAAGGCGCGCCGCATCAGGTGAGAGGCTGCCGCGGCGCGCGGGTGTTTCCAGCGACGTGCACCGTCCTCGGTGGGGGCGTGGTCGACTCGGTCCGAATGGCGCCACATTATACTCATACTTCACGCGCCCGCGTGGCGGGCCGCATCTCGCATCCGGTCGTTCGTCAGGAGTCCGCGCCGGAGAACGTGCCATGGAGGACTCCGTGCCGACGCAGACTCCCGACGCGCCCGCTGCGGCGCGCAACCTTCCCATGAAGATCGTCATCGCCGACCGCCTCCCCCCATCCGCCGCCGCACTGCTTCGCGCCGAGGACTGGGCCGTCGTGGAACGCGCCGGCCGCCCGGCCGACACGCTGGCCGCCGACCTCGCCGACGCCGAGGGGCTCATCGTCCGCAGCGCGACGAAGGTCACGGCCGACGTCCTGGAGGCGGCGCCGCGCCTGCGAGTGGTCGCGCGGGCGGGCACGGGCGTCGACAACGTCGACCTCGACGCCGCCAGCGCGCGCGGCGTGCTGGTCCTCAACGCACCCGGAGCCAACAGCGTGAGCGTGGCCGAGCATGCCTGCGCCCTGATGCTGGCGCTGGCCCGCTCCGTCGCCCGCGCCGACGCGCAGATGAAGGCCGGCGTCTGGGACAAGGCGGGGCTGCGGGGGGCGGAGCTGCGGGGCAAGACGCTCGGGGTCGTGGGCGTGGGCCGGATCGGGCGCGAGCTCATCCGCCGCGCCGCCGCGTTCGACATGAATGTCGTCGCCTACGACCCGTTCATCGCCGAGCAGGTCGCGGCCGACCTCGGCGTCGCGCTCGTCACCCTCGACGACCTCTGCGCGCAGTCGGACTTCATCAGCCTGCACCTGCCCTCCACGGATGCCACGCGCGGCCTCGTCGGCCGGGAGTTCCTCGTGCGCTGCCGGCGGGGGGTCCGCATCCTCAACACGGCGCGGGGCGACCTCGTCGACGAGGCGGCCCTGATCGAGGCGCTGGAGGCCGGGCAGGTCGGCGGTGCGGGGCTGGACGTCTTCCAGGGCGAGCCGACTCCGGACAGGGCTCTCACCGGGCTGCCGCAGGTCATCGCCACCCCGCACATCGCCGCATCGACGGCGGAGGCGCAGGAGCTCGTCGGCGTCGACGCCGCGACGAGCGTGCGGGAGTTCCTGCGCTCCGGCATCGTGCGCAACGCGGTGAACTACCCCTCGGCGGCGCCGGAGGAGGTCAAGCGGCTACAACCCTACGTGCGGCTGGCGGAGCGTCTCGGCGGCATCCTCGGCCAGCTCGCGCGCGGACGCCCCCACACGGTCGGGCTGCGCTACTACGGGGCACTGGCCGACGGCAGCACGGAGATGCTCGCCGGCGCGTCGCTGGTGGGACTGTTCCGGCACGTGCTCTCGTCCGAGGCGACGCTGGTCAATGCGCGCACCGTCGCCGCGCAACGCGGCCTCGAGGTGATCGAATCGCGCAGCTCGCGCCCCCGCAACTTCACCGGCCTCCTCTCGCTGAAGCTCCACACGAGCGCCGGCGAGCTGTGGGCGGAGGGCGCGGTGTTCGAGCCGGACAGCCCGCGCCTCATGCGGCTGGACGACGTGGAGGTGGAAGTACCACTCGAAGGCACGCTGATCGTGATTCGCAATGACGACCGGCCCGGCGTCATCGGCGAGATCGGCACCATCCTCGGCCGCCACGGCATCAACATCGCCGCCTTCGCCCTGGGACGCGGAGCCGCGGGTGCGGTCGGCGTCGTCCGCGTGGAGTCGCACCTCGCGCAGGCACAGGAGGTCGCGATCGGCGCGGCCGTAATCGAGGAGATCCAGCGCGTCCCGGCCGTGAGCTCGGCCGCCGTCGTCCGGTTGTAGCTCGCCAATCGTCGCCTGACGGCTCCGCTTCGCGCCCAGCCGAGCCTGCAGCAGTCTCCGCCGTCCGCGCAGACCCCGGGCGGGTCAGGGCAGCGTGCGGCGCTGGCGGTGGCCGGCGGCGTTGCGGAATGAGGCGCTGTCCTCCTCCACGTCCGCGAGCGTCCAGCCACCGCCGAGGGACTGTCCGGGCTCGGCCAGCACGACCTCTCCCCGCCGGAGGAGAACTGCCGTCCGCCGCGGGCCGTCCGCGGTCTCCGTCGTGGCGATACCGATGAGCGTGAGACCCAGGCCCACGGCGGAGCGCGCCCCCGCGCGCGGCGCCGAGCGGGCCCTTTCCGACGCGGTCGGGAGGGGCACGGCACGCTCCCGGGCCACCGGCAGCCGGAAGGGGTTCCTCTCGCTCTCGACGGGGCGCGGCGCGGCACGCAGGCGCTCGCGCAGTCGCGCGGCGCCCTCCCCCAGCCCCACCGGCAACACCTCCTCGTCCACCGCCGGCAGTCGCGGCATCTGAGGCCGGTCGGCCGCGAGCTGCCGGGTTCCGGGCACGAAGTTGAGCCAGGTCACGACCAGCGCGCCGCCCGCCACGATGCCCGCGATGCGCGCGGTACGGCTCCACCCGGCACCCCGCGGCGGCGGGCCGCCGGTCGGATCGCGCGCCGCGCCGTCGCGGCGTGGCCGGCGCCGTCGTGCGAGCCTCACGTGCCCATCGTACTACGCCGCGCGCACATGCGCCGGACGCCGCGGAGCGGCGGGCCGCGCAGCGAGGTGATATGATGTTCCGTGCCCGCCGTCGCGAGCTCCCTTCCCGTCGCGATCATCCCCGCCCGCTACGGCTCGACACGACTTCCGGGCAAGGTCCTTGCCGACATCGGAGGGCGCCCGATGGTGGAGCACGTGTACCGGCGCGCCGCCGCCGCGGCCGGCATCGGGCGCGTCCTGGTCGCCACCGACGATGAGCGCGTCGCGGATGCCGTCGCCGCTTTCGGCGGCGACGTGCGGATGACCCGCCCGGGTCATCATTCCGGCCTCGACCGGCTGGCCGAGGTCGCCGGCACGCTCCCGAGCGAGATCATCGTGAACGTGCAGGGGGACGAGCCGCTCGTGGATCCGTTGCTGATCGAAGCGGTGGTCGAGGCGCTCGCCGCACCGTCCGTCGACATCGCCACCGCCCGCTGCCCGATCACTACGCCGGTCGAGCTCGGCGACCCGAACGCCGTCAAGGTGGTCGCGGACCGCTCCGGCGACGCGCTCTACTTCTCGCGGGAGCCGATCCCGCACCGTCGCGAGGACGCCGGCGGGGCGGGCCCTCTCGGCTTCCGCCACGTAGGGCTGTACGCCTACCGCCGCAGCTGCCTGCTCGAGCTCGCCGGCGTCGAGCCGACGCCGCTCGAGCGCTCGGAGCGCCTCGAGCAGCTCCGCGCGCTCGAGTCCGGGTTTCGCATCCGGACGGTCGAGACCGCATCCGCGCCGGCGGGCGTCGACACGCCGGCGGACCTCCGGCGCGTGCGTCAACTGTTCGCCTCGCGAGCCTCCTGATGACCACGCCGCCCGTCCCAGCCGCCGACCCTCGCCCCGTGAAGTACATCTTCGTCACCGGCGGCGTCGTCTCCTCGCTGGGCAAGGGGCTGGCGGCCGCCTCCATCGGGTCGCTCCTCGAGGGCCACGGATACCGCGTCGCGCTGCAGAAGTTCGACCCCTACGTCAATGTCGACCCCGGGACGATGAGCCCGTACCAGCACGGCGAGGTCTACGTCACGAGCGATGGAGCCGAGACCGACCTCGATCTCGGGCACTACGAACGCTTCACCAGCATGGAGGCGACCCGCAACCACAACTGGACCACCGGGAAGATCTACCTCTCGGTGATTCAGAAGGAGCGCCGCGGGGACTACCTGGGCCGCACGGTGCAGGTGATTCCCCACATCACCAACGAGATCAAGGACAGCATGCTCCTCGTGGCCGGGCAGCCCGGCGTCGACGTCGTTCTCGTCGAGGTCGGCGGCACGGTGGGCGACATCGAGAGCCAGCCCTACCTGGAGGCGATCCGCCAGATGCGGCAGGACGTCGGGCGCGAGAACACGCTGTACGTGCACCTGACGCTCGTGCCGTTCATCGGCGCCGCGGCCGAGCTCAAGACCAAGCCGACGCAGCACAGCGTTCGCGATCTGCGCTCCATGGGGATCCAGCCCGACATCCTGCTCTGCCGCACCGACCGGATGCTGCCGATCGAGATCCGGCGGAAGATAGCGCTCTTCTGCGACGTCGACGAAGAGGCGGTCATCACCGCCAAGGACGTCTCGAGCATCTACGAGGTGCCCCTCGTGCTGGCCGCCGA
>JAGWAJ010000034.1:7208-23347 GCA_021296475.1 Acidobacteriota bacterium | reverse complement strand
GACATGCAGTCGTGGCTGGACCTCGTGGAGCGCATCCGCAACCCGACCGGCGCGGTGACCGTCCACGTGGTCGGCAAGTACGTCGGGTACGAAGACTCCTACAAGAGCCTCAACGAGGCGCTCTACCACGCGGGGTTCGCCCATCGGCTCGACGTTCGCATCCGGTGGATCGAGGCGGAAGCGCTGGAGGCCGACGGCGGGTGTCGCCTGCTCGACGATGCGGACGGCATTCTCGTGCCCGGCGGGTTCGGCAGCCGCGGCAGCCGCGGCATGATGAAGGCGGCGCAGGTGGCGCGCGAGCGCGGGATCCCGTACTTCGGCATCTGCTACGGCTTCCAGTGGGCGGTCGTCGAGTACGCGCGCCACGTGTGCGGATTCACGAGCGCGGACTCGACCGAGTGCGACCCCGACACGCCGCACAAGGTCATCTACAAGCTCCGCGACCTGCTCGCCGTCGACGACCTGGGGGGGACCATGCGACTCGGCAGCTACCCCTGCGATCTCGCCCCGGGGACGCAGGCGCACGACGCCTACGGCGTGTCGGCCATCGCGGAGCGCCACCGGCACCGGTACGAGTTCAACCGGGCGTTCGAGAGGCCGCTCATCGAGCACGGCCTGCGCATCTCCGGCCGGTCGCCGGACGGCAAGTTCGTCGAGGTCATCGAGCTCCCCGACCACCCGTGGTTCGTAGCAGTGCAGTTCCATCCCGAATTCCAGTCGAAGCCCCGCCGCCCGCACCCCCTGTTCGCCGGTTTCGTCGCCGCGACGCACCGTCACAGTCTCGGCGCAAGGCCGCGTACCGCCTCGACTGCGTGAACCCGCTGCTGTTCGCCGCCCTATAATCGTTCGGTGCGCGAGGTCGTCGCGGGCGGCGTGGCGTTGGGCGGCGGCCGACCGCTCGCCCTCATCGCCGGTCCGTGCGTGATCGAAAGCGACGGGCACGCGCACGAGCTCGCGCTGGCGATTCGCGAGGTGGCCCGGCGCCGCGGCGTGCCGCTCATCTTCAAGGCCTCGTTCGACAAGGCCAATCGCACGTCGCTCACCTCGTTCCGCGGGCCGGGACTCGTCCGGGGCCTCGAGACCCTCGCCCGCATCAAGGACTCGAGCGGGCTACCGATCCTCACCGACATCCACGAGCCGGCACAGGCTGCGCCGGCGGCCGAGGTCGCCGACGTGCTGCAGATCCCGGCGTTCCTGTGCCGGCAGACGGATCTCATCGTCGCCGCAGCGGTGACGGGGCGCACCATCAACATCAAGAAGGGTCAGTTCCTCGCCCCGCTCCAGATGCGGCATGCCATCCGGAAGGCGGTGGCGGCCGGGAACGACCGGGTTCTGGTTACCGAGCGCGGCGTCAGCTTCGGCCATGGCGACCTCGTGGTCGACATGCGGGCGTTCCCGCAACTGCGCTCCCTCGGACACCCCGTCGTGTACGACGTGACGCACAGCGTGCAGCAACCGGGCGCCGGCGACGGAGTGTCCGGCGGGCAGGCCGAGTTCATAGAGCCGCTGGCCGCGGCCGGGGTCGCGGCGGGGGTCGACGGCGTGTTCCTCGAGGTGCACGACCGCCCCGCCGAGGCGCGGAGCGACGGCCCGAACGCACTGCCCCTCGATCGCCTGGACGCGCTGCTCGAACGACTCGCGGCGATCCATGCGCTGTCCGGCCGGCGCGCGGCGGAGACCGCGCCCCCGGCGCGTCCCGGCGCCGCATCAGGAAGGACATGAGAACGGCCCCGCCGGCATCCGCCGGCATCGATCTCGCAGTCGCGCGGAGGGTGCTCCGCATCGAGGCCCAGGCCGTTCTGGATCTCGTCGAGCGGGTCGACGAGCGGCTCTCGTCCGCTGTCGAGCACCTCGCGAGTTGCCGCGGCCGCGTGATCGTGACGGGCATGGGAAAGTCGGGCATCATCGCGCGCAAGATCGCCGCCACGCTATCGAGCACCGGCACGCCGGCGCACTTCCTGCATCCCGCCGAGGCCGTGCACGGCGACCTCGGGGCGGTACAGCCGGAAGATGTCGTCGTACCAATCTCGCAGAGCGGCGAGACTCCCGAGGTGCTCCGTCTCGTGGAGCGGATCCGGCGCCTCGGCGCGCGCATCGTGGCGCTCACCGGATCGCCTTCGAGCACCCTCGGCCGGGCGGCCGACGTAACGCTCGACTGCGGCGTCAGCGCCGAGGCGTGCCCGCTGAACCTCGCGCCCACCGCCAGCACCACGGCGGCGCTCGCGTTCGGCGACGCCCTCGCCATGACGCTCCTCGTCGCCAAGGGCTTCCGGGAGGAGGACTTCGCGCACCTCCACCCCGGCGGGCAGCTCGGCAAGCGGCTGCTGCCGGTCGAGCGCCTGATGCGTACGGGGGCCAGCCTGCCCTGCATCGATGCCGGGGCGCCGATGTCCGAGGTCCTGCGCACCATGACCGAGGCCGGCCTGGGGATGACCTGCGTCACGGCGGAGTCCGGCGAGCTGGCCGGCGTCATCACGGACGGCGACCTGCGGCGGCGCCTCGCGGAGCCCGACGATCTGCTGGCCCTGACCGCGGCCGACGTGATGACCCGGTCGCCGCTCACGATCGCCGCATCGGCGCTGGCGGTGGAGGCCCTGCGGCTGATGGAGGCGCGCCGCGTCACCGCGCTGATCGTGGTGGACGACCGGCTGCGGATCGCCGGCGTCGTGCACCTGCACGACCTCTGGCGAACGGACCTTTTCTGAACGGCGTTCCCGCGGCGAGATGACCGATACCCTGGCTCTCCTCGCCACGCTGGTGGCTCTGCTGCTCGGCCTTGCGGTCGGCAAGGCATGGGAGCGCTACAAGCTGCGGGAGGGGCGCTGGTTCGATCGCCGCAAGGTGCGGGAATCGCCCCACTACATTCTGGGTCTCCAGCTCCTGGTGTCGAATCAGGTCGACCTCGCCATCGAGGAGCTCGCCAAGGCGGCGGCGCTCGACCCTGCTGCCCTGGAGATCCACCTGATCCTCGGCAACCTGTACCGCGAACGCGGACAGGTGAGCAAGGCGGTCCGGTTGCACCGGCGCCTGCTGCAGCACTCCCGCCTGGGCAGGACGGAGCAGACCTACGTGCAGCTCAGCCTGGGGCTCGACTACAAGCAGGGTGGGTTCGTCGACCGCGCGTTCCAGGCCTTCTCGGAGGTGACCAGGCTCGACCCGGACAACAAGTACGCACTGCTCAACCTGGAGAGGCTGCATGAAGAGCAGCAGCAGTGGCGCGAGGCGCGCGCGATTCGGCGGCGGCTGACCGACATCGCGGACGAACCGAGAAAGCCGCGCGACCAGGCCATCCTCGCGTTCCTCGAGAACGAGCTGGGCCTCCAGGCGGTGCGGCGGGGCGAGCCGCAGGAGGCCGCGGCGCACTTCCGGTCGGCGCTCGACCTCGATGACGGCACCGTGCCCGCCTCCCTGAATCTCGGCGACGTCTACATGCGCAGCGGCCGCCCGCGCGAGGCGATCGCGGTTTGGGAGCAGATCCTCGAGAAGGCTCCGGAGCGGGCCTACCTCACGTTCGACCGGTTGAAGACGGCCTACACGGAAGTCGACGGTCCGGCGCGCTTCGTGGCCCTGTGCCGGCGGCTCATCGAGGACAACCCGCAGGATTGGCGTGCGCGGCTGGCCCTCGGCCGGCACGCCATGGACGAGGGAGACGCGGCCCGCGCTCTCGATCTGCTGCTCGAGTCGCTCGGGCAGAACCCGCACGCCCTCGCGGTTCATCAACTGATCTGGCGCGCCCTGTCGACGCTGGAGTTTCGCCCGACGCCCGTGCGGCGCTACTTGACGCTGACCCGCAACGCGGTCTTCTATCTCGACCCTCACGTCTGCACGCGCTGCCGGTACCGCAGCACCGAGCTCCTCTGGCAGTGCCCGCAGTGCCACGAATGGAACACGTTCGTCGAGGAGCGTCTGCCGCAGGCCGAGAACGTGGAAGGCACTCCCGCGTGACGGCGCCTTCCCCGGGGCCGGAAGGAGGCCGCCTGCTGCGGGTCGCGCTGACGGGCGGGATCGCGACCGGCAAGTCGTACGTGCTGGCGCGCCTCCGAGGGCACGGGGTCCCGACGATCGACGCCGACCGGCTTGCCCGCGAGGTCGTCCGGCCGGGCCGACCTGCCTGGGCGGCACTCGTGGCGCGGTTCGGGGCGGAGATCTGCCGCCCCGACCGTCAGGTGGACCGCGCCCGCCTGGGAGCCATCGTCTTCTCGGATGCCGCCGCCCGCGCCGACCTCGAGGCGATCGTGCATCCGCCGGTCCGGAAGGCCATGGCCGACTGGTTCGAGGCTCGCCGCGCGGAGACCGGCGTCCCCTTCGCGGTCGCCGACATCCCCCTGCTCTACGAGACCGGGCGGGAGCGGAGCTTCGATCGCGTCGTCGTCGCCGCCTGCCGGCCGGAGACGCAGGCGCGGCGCGTCGTCGCGCGCGACGGTCTGGCCGAGGAGGCGGCGCGAAGCCGCATGGCGGCCCAACTGCCCATCGACGACAAGATCGCCCGCGCCGACTTCGTCATCCGAACCGACGGGACATTCGAGGAGACGGACCGCCAGGTGGATGCGGTCTGGGCGGCCCTCTGCCGCGGCGAGCCCGGCGCGGGCCAGGGGTCTGCGCCATAGAACGGCGCGGACTCCTGCCGGGTTGTTTGGCCGCCGCGCGGAGCCGTCGAGGCGACGAACGGTGGGCTATTGGTCTTCGCGCCGCCGATCCTCCGCGGCGCGGACCGTGTTCGACAGGAGCTGCGCGATCGTCAGCGGGCCGACGCCGCCGGGAACGGGAGTGATCGCTCCGGCGACCGCCGCCGCGTCCGGGTGCACGTCGCCGGAGAGCACGCGGCCCCGCCGCTCGAACGCCGCGAGCTTCTTGGAGCCGGGGCCGAAGATAGCGACGACCTCGCCCCGGTCGGTCAAGGCGTTGATGCCGACGTCGATGACCGTCGCCCCCGGCTTGACGAAATCCCTGGTGACGAAGGCCGGCCGGCCGATCGCGGCGACCAGGATGTCGGCGGCGGCCGCCACCTGCGGCAGATCGACGGTACGGGAATGACAGACCGTCACCGTCGCGTGGCGATGCAGGAGCAACAGAGCCAGCGGCTTGCCGACGATGTCGCTGCGGCCGATGACCACCGCGCGGCGGCCGGCGATGTCGACGGCGGCGTGATCCAGCAGGGCCATCACGCCCGCCGGGGTGCAGGGCACGAGCCCCGCCCGATGCTGAACGAGCCGGCCGGCGGAGACCGGACTGAAGCCGTCGACGTCCTTCGCCGGCGAGATCGCATCGAAGACGCGGGCCTCCGCGTCGGCGCCCATCCCGGCCGGCAGCGGCGACTGCACGAGAATGCCGTCGACGGCATCGGCGGCGTTGAACTCCTCGACGATGTCCAGCGCCTCGCGGAAGGGCGCGGTGGCGGGCAGGCGGCGCAGGTCGGTCGCGATGCCGAGGGCCTCGCTCTGCCGGATCTTGTTGCGGACGTATATCTCGGACCCCGGATCGTTGCCGGCCAGCAGCAGGCCGAGGGCCGGCGGCCGCCCCGCGGCGGCGATGAACGCTTCCACGCGGGGCGCCAGCCTCTCGCGAATCGCCTGCGACAGTGCGGCTCCATCCAGCAGCCGCGCTCCCTCGCGTTCCACCGCGCCCCCCTCGGCTGCTGCCTGCATCGCGCCTCCAGTCTACCGCGAGCGTGCTGATAGAATGCCCTCGCGCTTCGCCGTTCCGCCCGGGCGGCATCCCCCCGCGGCGCTCCACCCAAGGACTCCCATGGGCGACACGACCTGGACCGACCGTATCCTCGCCCTGAACGATCTGGTGTGGCAACCGTTCGCCATGCCGCTCGTGCTCGTCGTCGTCGGCGGGCTGATCACGGTCATGACCGGGGTGATTCAAATTCGCCGTTTCCCCGTCGCCCTGCGCATGGTGACGGGGGGCGCGTTCTTCCGCGGCGGCGACGGTCATGGCGAGGGGACGATCACGCAGTTCCAGGCGCTCTCGACCGCCCTCGCCTCCACGGTGGGCAACGGCAACATCGGCGGCGTCGCGACCGCGATCCTGCTCGGCGGACCCGGCGCGATCTTCTGGATGTGGGTGACCGCGGCGGTGGGCATGGCGACCAAGTACGCGGAGGCGGTCGCCGGTGTGCACTACCGCGTCAGGCGCGACACGGGCGATCTCGCCAGCGGGCCCATGTACTACATCGCGCGCGCGGTGCCGCAGCGACGGCTCGGCTCGACGCTGGCCTACATGTTCGCGTTCTTCGGGGCCTGCACGGCGCTCTTCGGCACCGGCAACATGGCCCAGTCGAACACCGTCGCACGCACTTTCGCCGAGGCGGCCCGGACGATCGCCGGCGTGGACGTGCCCCTCTGGGTCCCCGGGCTGCTCATCATGGTGGCCGTGGGACTGGTGCTGCTGGGCGGCATCCGACGCATCGCCGCGGTGGCGGCGCGCCTCGTACCGGCCATGATCGTGGTGTACGTCCTGGCCGCGTCCGTCTACCTGCTGATCAACCTGACCGCAATCCCCGCGGTCATCGCGCAGATCGTCGCCGGGGCGTTCACGCCGTCGGCCGCCGTGGGCGGCTTCGCCGGCGCCGCGGTGGCCCAGGTGATCGCCGCCGGTGTCAGCCGCGGGGTGCTGTCGAACGAGGCGGGTCTGGGAAGCGCCCCGATCGCGCACGGCATCGCGAAGGTCGGCCACCCTTCGGAGCAGGGCCTCGTCGGCGTCTTCGAGGTCTTCATGGATACGATCGTCGTCTGCTCGTTGACGGCGTTCGTCATTCTCACGTCGGGTCTGTGGACCGACCCGGCCTACCAGGGGTCGAGCGGGGACCTGACCGCGGCCGCCCTCAGCACCTCGGTGCCCTTCGCATCGCTGGTGGTGGCCCTCTGCTCGTTTCTGTTCGGTTTCTCCACGCTGATCGGATGGTCGTACTACGGCGAGGCGTGCGTGGAGTTCCTCTTCGGGGCGCGAGCGGTGATGCCGTACCGCGTGGTCTTCACGGCGATGATCCTGATTGGGGCCGTGGTGTCCGTCCCGCTCGTCTGGGCCCTGGGTACCCTGCTGAACGGCTTCATGGCGTTCCCGAACCTCATCGGCATCGCGTTCCTGGTCGGCACCGTCCGCAAGCTGACGCAGGACTACTTCGGCCGCTCGTCGCCGAGCGCATCCACGTAGGCCCGCACCCGCGCCGCGGGGTCGTCGCCGGCGAGCAGGTCGCCGATGACCGCCACCGCCGCGGCGCCCGCGGCGACGACGGCCGGCGCCCGTTCCAGGGTGATGCCCCCGATGGCGACCACGGGCCGCACCGGACGGCGGGCCGCCGCGTCGCGGACCGCAGCCAGCCCGACCGGAGCGTGCCCCGTCGCCTTGGTGGACGTCGCGAAGACCGGACCCACCGCCGCGTAGGTCAACGGCTGCGACCAGGCGTCGGCGCGCTCCTCGGCGCTGTGCGTGGAGAGCCCGACGATCGCCTCGCGGCCGAGTTGCCGCCGCGCGGCCCCCACCGGCAGATCGTGCTGGCCGAGATGCACCCCGTCCGCCCCGGACATCCGCGCCACATCGACCCGGTCGTTCACGATGACGGCAGCGCCCGTTCTCGCGGCCATCCGAACGATCTCGTCGCACCAGCGCACGAGCGTTCCCGTGGCGACGCCGGCGCCTCGCACCTGGAGCCAGCGCACGCCGCCGGCCAGGCACGCCTCGGCGAGATCGGGCACGCTCCAGCCGTGCGCCGTCGCCGTCCGGGAGTCCACGATCGCATAGAGGGCGGGCATCGTCGTCCCGGGCGACCGGCCGCCAGCGGCGGCTCCGGCGGGGCGGCTCCGGCGGTCAGCCACCGCGCCGGGCCGCGCGCGCCGGCGTCTCGCCGCCGAGCGCGAATCGTTCCAGGAATCCGGTGTCCACGCGCCCCGCCTGGAAGTCGGGGTCGGCGAGGATCCGGAGGTGGAGCGGAATCGTCGTCTCGATCCCGTCGATCCGGGTCATGGCCAGCGCGCGCCGCATGCGGGCGATCGCCTCGCCGCGATCCCGGCCGTGCGCGACGACCTTGGCCACGAGCGAATCGTAGTGCGGGGACACGACACCTCCCGCCTCCAGGGCCGTATCGACGCGGACTCCGGGTCCCGTGCCGCCCCCCATCGTGAACGCGGTGACCGTCCCGGGAGACGGCCTGAGCGTCGCCGGGTGCTCGGCGTTGACGCGGCATTCGATGGCGTGGCCCCGCGGCATCACGCCCCCTTCCGGGATGGCCAGCTCCTCCCCCGCAGCGATCCGGAGCTGTTCCTTCACGATGTCGACTCCGGTGACCATCTCCGTGACCGGGTGCTCGACCTGCAGCCGGGCGTTCACCTCGATGAAATGAAACCTGCCGCTCTCGTCCCGCAGGAACTCGAAGGTCCCGGCGTTCCGGTAGCCGACCGCCCGAGCGGCGCGAGCGACCTGCGCCGCCAGCTCCCGGCGGGTTGCCTCGTCGACGGCCACCGACGGGGACTCTTCCAGGAGCTTCTGGTGTCGCCGCTGGATCGTGCACTCCCGCTCTCCAAGGCCGAGCACCGCCCCGGCCCCGTCGACGAGCACCTGAAACTCGATGTGGCGCGGCGCCGCCAGGTACCGTTCCAGGTAGAGCCTCGGATCCCCGAACGCCGCCTGCGCCTCGCGCTGCGCGGTGCGCCACACGGTCTCGAGCGATGCGGCGTCGGCCGCCACTCGCATGCCCCGTCCGCCGCCGCCGCCGCGTGCCTTGACGATCACCGGGTATCCGATCGACTCCGCCGCCTCGTGACGCGCGGCCGGCGTCTCCGCGGGCTCGTCGGCTCCGGGAAGGACGGGCACGCCGACGCGGCGCATCGCCGCGCGCGCCGCCACCTTGTCCCCGACGAGGCGCAGGACGGCGGGCGGCGGCCCGACGAACGCGACCTCCCGCTCGGCACATGCCTCCGCGAGCTGAGCGCTCTCGGCGAGGAACCCGTATCCGGGGTGCACGGCGTCGGCGCCCGCGAGGCAGGCCGCCTCGACGATGGCCGCAACGCTGAGGTAGCTCCGCTCGGCCGGCGCCGGTCCGATGCAGACGGCGCGGCCGGCGGCCCGCGCGTGGAGGGCCTGCCGATCCGCCGTCGAGCAGACGGCTACCGTGTCCAGGCCCAATTCGTGGCAAGCAGCGATCACGCGCAACGCCACCTCGCCCCGGTTGGCAACGAGAACTGTCTTGAACATCCGTGTGGCGGGACGCGCGCCGTGACGGGCGCGGCGCAGACTCCTCAGCCGGGGCGGATGGCCAGCAACCGCTCGCCGTACTCGACCGCCTGCCCGTTCTCGACGAAGATTGCCACCACTTCGCCGTCGTCCTCGGCATCGATCTCGTGCATCAGCTTCATCGCCTCGATCAGGCAGAGCACCTGCCCCTTGCGCACGCGGCTGCCGATCCCCACGAAGGGGTCGGCGTCCGGCGCGGGGCCGCGGTAGACGGTGCCGACGATGGGGGCCCGCACGACGCCAGGCCCGGGCTCGACTTGGGAGTCGCCAGCAGCCGCGCCCGACGACGGCGCGGCGCCGGCCGTTCCCGGGGACGGGTCGTCGGTCGGTGTCGCGGCGGCCTGCCCCGAACGCTTCCGGAATCGAACGCGCAGGCCCGCCCGCTCGAGCTCCAGCTCCTCGAGGTCGTGCTCGGCCATCAGCGCGAGCAGCCGCTGCACTTCGTCGTCGGCCATCCTTCAATCGCACACGGCACGGCCCGACAGCGGGGCCGAGCGGCGCCTCAGCAGACCCGGAGCTCGTTCGGCACGCGGGTCAGCATCTCGTACCCGTCTTCGGTCACGAGCACGTCGTCCTCGATGCGCACGCCGCCGATCTCGGGGATGTAGACGCCGGGCTCCACGGTGAACACCATCCCGGGCAACAGAAGCGGGTCTTCCGTCTCCGCCGCCGCGGCTTCGCCGTCGACCCGCGGCCGTCCGATGCGCGGGGCCTCGTGCAACTCGATGCCCAGCCCGTGCCCGGTGCTGTGCCCGAACGCCTCCGCCAGGCCGAGCCCAGCCAGCACCTCCCGCGCCGCGGCGTCGACCGCGCTGGCGCGGATGCCCGGCCGGATCGCGGCCAGCGCCGCCGCCTGCGCGGCGTGTACGGCCTGGTGCAGGCGCTGGGCATCCGCTCCGGCTCGGCCGACGCAGACGGTGCGGCTGAGGTCGACGCAGTATCCGTGGTGGACCCCGCCGAAGTCCAGAACCACGAGATCGCCGGCAGCGAGGCGCCGGCCGGTCGGCTGCGCGTGGGGCAACGCGCTGTTGGGTCCCCCGGCAACGATCGAATCGAACGCAGGGCGCTCGAATCCCCCATCCCGCAACGCCTGCTCGATGCGCGCGGCGAGCTCCCGCTCCGAACGCCCGACCGCCACCGAGTCCAGGACGCGAGCCGCGACCGGCGCCAGCAGCTCCCCGGCGGCGCGCAGGGTGGCCACCTCGTCGTCGTCCTTCCGCATCCGGATGCGCTCGACGAGCCCCACCGTCGCCGCCAGCGCGGCCGGGAGCGAGCCTTCGAGCCATTGCCAGCGTCGCACGCTGAGGTGATCGGCCTCGAAGCCCATTCGTTCCCAGCCCGCCTCGCGCGCCACCCGGCGGAGCGCCTCCTCGTAGCTCCCCTCGACATCGACGCGCCGCAGCCCGGACGGGCCCGCGCCGGACGCCAGGGCCTCGCTCACGACGGTCCGATAGCGGAAGTCGATCAGGAGTTGGGCGTCCGTCGGCGTGACGACGAGCATCCCGGCGCTGGAACGAATGTGAGGTGCGGAAGATGCGTGACGACGAGCACCTCCAGACCCAGCCGGGCCAGCTCTCCGCGCACCGCCCCCAGGCGAGCGTCGAGCCGTGCCGCGGGGGCCAGTCCCGTCTCCACACCCATACTGCCCCAACGTAACACGGCCCGCCTGCGGAGGGCTCCGCGCCACGGCGGGCACTTCGCCCACCGACACCGTGACGCGGGCGGTGGAGGACGCGCCGAAGTCGTCCGTCACGACCAGGGTGACGACATAGGTGCCGGCGGCTCGATACGTGTGCGTCACGCTGCCTCCCTGCGCTGTGGCCCCGGCGTCGCCGAGCGTCCAGGCATGGGCGACGATCGTCCGGCCGGGGCGGGCGGCGGAGCGCAATCCGGAGAACGAGACCGGCTGGCCGACGGCCGGGCGTTGCGGCGACACGTCGATCGCGGCGGTCGGCTCCCCGCTGGCGACCGTCACCTCACCCGCGGCGGTGGCAGCGCCCCCGCGGTCGTCGGTCACCGTCAGCGTCACGGCGTAGACGCCCGCCCGCGTGTAGCGGTGCGTGAGCACTCGCCCGCTGCCGGTGGCGCCGTCGCCGAGCGACCACTCGTACGCCGCGACCGGTCGGGACGACGTCGTTCGTCCGGCGTCGAAGACGACCGGAGCGTCCGCGATCGGGAGAGACGGCGACACGTCGAAGGCCGGCTCCGGCACCGCTCCCGCCTTCACGCGGACCGAACGCGTCCGGGAAGCCGAGCGCCGGAACGCATCCGTGACCGCCAGCCGGACCGGATAGGCGCCCGCCGCATCGAAGACGTGCGACACGGTCTGCCCGGCGGCTTGCGCCCCGTCGCCGAAGCTCCACGTGAACCGGGTCGCAAGGCGGCCGGGGTCGTCCAAGCACACCGGGGGGCTGTCCTGCGCAACGTCACAGTACCGCGCGCTGAACAGCGTGGCCTGGCGGGCCGTGGCGGGGTTCGGCTCGAAGGTGAAGCCGGCCTCGACGCGGAACGCGGGGAGGACGCGCCCGGGCGGCACGAGCCGAATCACCACGGATCTTGCCAGTGCGTTCGCGTGGTTCTCTGTCCTCGGCGTCACTCGAATGGGCCTGGCCGGCCGGATTCGTCGACACCAGCGGCGCCGTATACGAGAAGTGGGCCCGGCCGTTCGGGTCGGTGGTGACGGCGCGCGCGGAGAGCGTGCCGAAGTCCCGCAGCTCGTTCGACGCCACGATCTGGACCGTCAGCGGGAGTTGTGCCACGGGCCGCGCCCGCTCGTCGCGCGCGAGCACCGACACGACCGAGCGGGCCGCTCCGTCGAGGGGCAGGACGTCGGGAGCGGCGGTGAGGCGCAGCGACAGCGCGAGCTCGGACGGACCGACGAACGTTTCCGGCAGCACACGCTCCTGCACGCACGCCGCGCCCGCAAGCAGGACGGCGGCCAGGGCGGCGGCCGCCCTGCGCCCCGACCGGACCGCCGACGAACGCGCGCCGGCCCCGTTCCCCGATCCCGCGGCGGGCCGCCGGTCGTTCGGGCCCCGGGCGCCGGCCGGCTCAATCCGCCCAGTCTGCAAAGTGCACTCCGATGCGTCCCGTCGCCGCCACCCCGGCGCCCGTCTGGTCGTGACCGTAGAAGTCGATCTCCGCCGCCACGTTCAGGATCACGGCCCCGCCGCCGCCGATCAGCGCGCGAAGCGGCGGCTCGAGCTTGGCCGAAGCGCGTACGAGCGTGAACGCGGCGGTCTGGCTCTCGGCCATCGTCGTCGCCGTCATCGCGCCCTCCCACGGGTGGGGGACGTCGATGCCCGGCCGGTCGCGGCCATCGCTGCGGACGTAGCGGACGCGGTACCGCTTGAGCGTGACGAAGTTGGCGGTGGTCGGCGAGGACGGGTTGTCGACGGTGCCGGGGTCCTTGAAGTGCAGGCGGGTCGTCACCTGCCCGATGTCGTCGAACACCTGACACGGACCGCGGGCCTCGTCCCGGACGCATACGTCGGACTGCAGGTAGCCGGCGGGCGACCCGTTCGCCCTGCCGCCCGGAACCGCCGTGATTCGCTCGATGATGAGGCCGGCGCCGGCACGCGAGCCCGTTACCGCCGGATTGATGCAGCCCGGACCGGATGCCAGCGAGAAGACGGCCGCCAGCATCCATTGCGGCGCACGCCCTCGCCGGACCCGGCGCGGGCGCTCCCGCTCGACGCCACCGTCGACCTCCCATTCGGGCGACTGGTAGAGCCGGCCCCGCTGCGACGCGGCCAGCTTGCGCCAGCCGCAGGCGAGCGCGCGGCGCGGTGTCCGGAGCCACGCGAAGGGAGGTCGCGGCGTCATCCGCCATGCTCTGCCCGCACGATGCGGGGCGTCAGGAAGATCATCAACTCGTCCGTGCTCTCCGACCTCGCCCGCCGCCGAAACAACCGCCCGAGCCAAGGAATGCGGCTGAGCCCGGGCACTCCGTCCGTTCGCCGCTGGCGGCCGCGCTGGTAGATGCCGCCGATCACCGTCGTGTCGCCGTCGGCAACCTGGACCGTCGTCACCGCGCGCTGCGTCACGAGCGGCGGCACGCCATTCACCGACTCGCCGAAGTTGACGAAGTCGTTGTCGATCTCGAGCTGCAGGATGACGGTGTCGGCCGCGGTGATCTGCGGCGTGACCGCGAGCCGCAAGGCAGCGTCCTTGAACTGAACCGTGACCGTGTTGTTGGCGACGGTCTGGATGGGGATCTGATCGCCTTGCACGATCGTGGCCTGGACGTTGTTCTGCGTCGTGACGCGGGGGCTCGAGAGCGTCTCGACATGGCCCTCGTGCTCGGCGGCCGACAGTACGAGGTCGAGGTTGAGGGAGCCGTCGACCGCGCCGAGCGCGAGCCCGAGGGCCGATGTCGCCGCCAGGGCGCCGAGGCTCACCGCGGTCCCGGCGTCCTCGGTGGCCCCGGCGCGTTCATCGGCGCCGTCGGCGCCGGGGCCCTGCCTGCCGCCAGCGCGACCCGTCACCCCACCGCGGTTCGGGAACACGAGCGGAGTCGTGTTGCCGAGCTCCGGCGCCACCCGACCGGTAACTCCCCAACGAATCCCGAGCTCCCGCGCGTAGCTCCTGCGCGCTTGCACGATGCGGGCTCGGATCTCGACCTGCGGCTCGGCCCTGTCGAGCGTGTCGAGCAGGTCCCGCACCGTGTCGAGGCGTTCGTCCAGGTCGGTGACGATCACCGTGTTCGTGCGCTCGTCGACCTCCACCTGCCCGCGCGGCGACAGGGCCGCCCGCGTCAAGAGTCGACCCAGGTCGGCGGCGCGCCCATAGCTCAACGAGCGCACCAGCACCCGGAGCTCCCCCTCCAGCTCCCGTTGCTCGGCCCGCGCGCGCCGCTGCCGCTCCTCGTCGGCGAGCGTCGAGAGCGGCGCGACCCTCAGCACGGAGCCGTCGAGTTCGTAGCCGAGCCGGTTGGCGCGCAGGATGATGTCCAGTGCCTGATCCCAGGGGACGTCCACGAGGGCCACCTCGACCCTGCCCTCGACCTGCGGGTCGATGACGATGTTGAGACCGCTGATCTCCGCGAACGTCCGCAGGACGGAGCGCAGATCGGCACTCTGGAAGCTCATCGACACGGGGCTCCCGGCGTACTCGCGCTTTGCGAGGCGCGAGGCGGATTGCCCGAGCGCGACGCCTCCCGCGGGTCCGGCACCGATCTCGCGAGCCTCTGCCCCCTCGGCGAGCCGCAAGGGCACGGCGGCCAGCGCCGCCAACCCCGTCGCCAGCAGCGCCGCGGGCACCGGCAAACCCCATCCCCTGCCCCCTGCCGTCATCGCCAGACCGTGCCTCCTATTGCCATCGGTTCCGATCGCGCGCGGCGTCCGCCGATGGAAGCCGCCCGCAAACCCACCGGCAATGCAAGCGCCGCGCCAGGCGACGTGCCGTCCGACACGGCGTCGTGCCGGTCGCTCGGGCAGGACCGCCAACCGCCACGGCGCACCAGGGATCCGCGGAACCGACAACCGCAGTTGCTCCCGGTTCCGCGCGGAACCGGCGTGGGATGGAGCGGCGCCCGTGGACCCGCGCCGTCGTCGGATGCGCAGGCCGACAACTCCGGTTGCACCCGGCAACGGAGGCCGGCGCGGCGACCGCCGCGGTGACGGTCGATCGGACCGATCGCCCAGAGCCCGCCGCATCTCGCGCCCGGGACTGGCGCCCTCCAGGCCCTCCGCCCGCGACAGCAGAAAGACGACCGAGTCCCGCGCCACTTGGCCGACGATGCCGTCGGCGAGGCGATCGTTCACCCGCGTGACATAGGTCCGGCCGTCCGGCGCCTCGAGCACCGCCAGCCGTAAGTGGGCCGCCGTCACGATGCCGACGACCTTCACCTCGCCTACCCGCAGCCCCGCCAGGCCGCGCGCTCGCCCCGCCGCCCGACGCGGCTCGGCCGCCCGCTGCCGAGCGGGCAGGAAGGGGTCGCGGCGACCGACCGCTCCGTCCTCGCCGCGCGGCGCGGCGGCCGGGGTCTGCGGAGGCCGCTCGGGCTGCGCGAACCACGCCGCGGCGCAGGGCGCCCCCGTCGCTCCCCACGCGATGGCGGCGGTTGCGAGCTGCGCCGCGACGCGGGGTACGGGGCCGACAAGGGCGCTGCCCCTCACCGCTCCTGTTTCTCCACGGGCGCCCCGACCATCACCCGCTGCCCCATCGCGTCGTGCGCCACGAAGGTGAGAGCCGTGCACTCCGCGACGATGCTCTCGTTGGGGCGCGGCATCTCGAGCGCCCGGACGGCGATGTCCTCCAAATTGATGATGCGGTCGAAGCGCCGGACGCGGTCGAAGAAGAGGCTCAGGTGCTGGTAGGTCCCTGACAGCTCCAGGCGAATCGGCCACTCCGCATACCACGAGTGCTCCACCGCCGGCCGCGGAACGAACGCGCGTATCGTGAGGCCGGAGCGTGTGGCGGCTGTCTCCAGCCGCCGCAGCAGCGCCGCCGCGTCCCGGCGGGCGGGAAGGCGGGCGCGCAGGCGCTCGAGTTGCGCGTCCAGCTCGCCGACCTCCGCCTCGAGTGCGGGCAGCCGCCGCACCTCCTGCTCCGCGCGGACCACCTCGAGCTCCCTCTCTTCGAGCGTCCGGCGGAGCGCGACCAGCCTCTCGCGTTGTGGCCCGTCCCACCGCCATTCGAGGACGAACAGGCAGGCGAAACATGCCACGCCGACGGCACCGACCTGTCCAAGCCATGGCCACCGGCCCACCGTGATGCCCACGTTCCCTCGCGATCAGCGCGGTGCGGGCGAACCCGCGGAGCCCGGGTCGCGAAGGGCGGCGTGGATCTCGAAGCGGATTGGATCGCCACGGCCCCCCCGACCGTCGACCTGGCTGTCGACGATCTCCACCGGAGAGGCGAACGACGCGGATAGCTCCAGGCCGGAGACCAGGTCCGACAGG
>JAGWAJ010000034.1:0-6937 GCA_021296475.1 Acidobacteriota bacterium | reverse complement strand
GAGCACACGCGGGCGCCGGCGACCGAGCCGGTCAGGGCAACCACGGCAACGCATCCCGCGATCGTGCGCTGCCGCCGGATCCGGCCGCGACCCCGCGTCCGCTGCGATTCGACCGCCAACAGATTGATCCGTATCAACGATCGTCCCTCCGGCGCAGGGCGAGGCCGACGGCGACGGCGGCGGCCGGAGCGTCGCCGGCCAGCAGGACGCCGGCGCCCACCCGCGACGCTACCTCCAGCCCTCGACACGGCTCGAACCGAACGACCGGCGCCCCGACTCGATCCGCCAGCATCGCCGCGAACCCGGGTGCGCACGCCCACCCGCCGCTGACCACGATGCGATCGATCGAGTCCGCGGCGTCCTCGTCCGCACAGCAGTCCTCCATCGCCCTTTCGACCTCGAGCGCCGCGAGCTCCGCCGTCGCCTTGTCGTCCGCAGCCGCCCGCGGCTCGCGGCCGGTCTCCTCGACGCGCGCCTCGTCTCGCAGCCCGCCCGGTTCGCCCGCCGGCGAGTGCAGGTACCGTGCCAGCAAGACGTCCCGCGTGAGCTCGAGCCGGCCGGCTCGCACGACGGCGGTGGTGATCACGCTCGCCCCCGCGTGGACCAGGACGACCGCATCGCGGTCGGCTCCGTAAGCCGATTCGTACGCGTTGTGCAGTGCCAGCGCGTCGACGTCGATGACGGCGGGCTCCAGGCCCGCGAGCTCGATGACGCTTGCGCACTCGGCGACACGGTCCTTCTTCGCAACGACGAGCAGAACGTCCATCGTGCCGCGACGGTCGCCGTCCGGTTCCCGGTCGAGCACCTGGTAGTCGAGAGTGACATCGCCGAGGTCGACCGGTACGTACTGATCCACCTCCCAGTAGATGGACTCGTCGAGCTCGCTGTCGCTCATCCGCGGAATCGCTATTCTCCGCACGAGGACGGCGCTCCCCGCGAGGGAAGCGGCGACGGCCCGGGCGCGAATGCGGTGCGCGTCGACTACGCTGCGGATCGCGCCGGCCACCGCGCCGCTGTCGACCACGACGCCGTCCACGACGGCCCCCCGCGGCACCGGAGCGGCACCGGCCGCGACGATGCGGAAACCCGCCCGGGTCGGCTCGACTTCGACGGCCTTGACCGCGCTCGAGCCGATGTCGAGGCCGACGAGCACCGGCGAACGCCGGGTGAACAACGCGCTCATGCGTGACATGGATGTGCACTCCCGTTTCCCTCGGCGAGGGTCGTCTACCCGAATGGACGCCCGGCGCAGAGACCTTCCCAAGGCCCGCCGGCGCCCGCGTCTTGACAGCAACGGACGGCGCGCAAGGATTACCCGGAGTCGGGGACTGCCCAAGGCCCGCCGGGCGCACGCGTCTTGACACCCCGGCCAATGCTCCGTAAGCTCTTCCTCTTGGGGCGGCCGCCGGGGAATTCATTGGCTGCCCACCGAGTCCGTTTTCATGACTGCACGAACGTTCGTTCCGAGCCAGCGCGATACCGTGCGCGCCTGGCATGTCATCGACGCCGACGCGAAGGTGCTGGGACGGGTGGCCACGGTCGCCGCACGTCTCCTGCAAGGCAAGCACCACCCGCGCTACACGCCTTTCCTCGACACCGGCGATCACGTGATCGTCGTCAACGCGGGAAGCGTGCGGCTCACGGGTGACAAGGAAGGCCGCAAGCTCTACCGGCGGCACAGCGGCTACCAGGGCGGCCTCCGCGAGGAGCGGGCGGTCACCGTGCGCCAGCGGCGTCCCGAGCGCATGGTCGAGCAGGCCGTTCGCGGGATGCTGCCGAAGACCAAGCTCGGCAAGGCGATGTACCGCAAGCTCAAGGTCTACGCGGGTCCCGAACATCCGCACGTGGCGCAGAAGCCGGCGCCGTACGAGGTAGGTTGACCGTGGCGCTGGAATACTACGGCACCGGGCGGCGCAAGACGTCGACCGTTCGCGTCTTCCTTCGGCCGGGCACCGGTGCGATCACCGTCAATGCTGTCGCGCTCGAGAAGCACTTCCCGACCGAATCGGTGCGCACGCGGATCAGGGATCCGCTCGTCGTGACCGAATCGACGGAGAAGTTCGACATTCTCGCCACGGCCTCCGGGGGCGGGGTCTCGGGGCAGGCGGGCGCGCTCCGGCTCGGGATCGCGCGGGCGCTCGTCAAGTCCGACCCCGAGTTGCGTACCCCGCTGAAGAAGGCGGGGCTGCTCACGCGCGATCCGCGCGTGAAGGAGCGGAAGAAGTACGGGCTGGCCGGCGCGCGCAAGCGGTTCCAGTTCAGCAAGCGGTAAGGATATGGAGGCAGCTTGACGCCGTTGACGATGCAGGAACTGCTGGAGGCCGGCGTGCACTTCGGCCACCAGACGAAGCGCTGGAACCCCAAGATGAAGCAATTCATCTTCGGGGAGCGTAGCGGCATCTACATCATTGACCTCGGCAAGACGGAGAAGCTGTTCCGCCGGGCCGAGGATTTCGTCGGCCGCTTGGCGGCGGAGAGCCGGGCGATACTGTTCGTGGGGACGAAACGCCAGGCGCAGGACGTCATTGTCACAGAGGCCCAGCGTTGCGGCATGTACTTCGTGAACCAGCGCTGGCTGGGCGGACTGCTGACGAACTTCAGCACGATCCAGCGGAGCATCGGCCGCCTGCGCGAACTCGAGGCGATGGCCGAGGACGGGCGCTACGACACCCTTTCGAAGAAGGAGATCGCCCGCATCGAGAAGGACAAGCGGAAGCTCCATAAGAACCTCGACGGCATCCGGCAGATGTCGCGCCTGCCGGACGCGGTCTTCGTGGTCGATACGCGGCGCGAGAAGATCGCGGTCGACGAGGCCCGCAAGCTGAAGATTCCGGTCATCGGGCTCGTGGACACCAACTGCGACCCCGACGACGTCGACTACGTCATTCCGGCCAACGACGACGCGCTCCGTTCCATTCGCCTGTTCGTCACGCGCATCGCAGACGCCGTCATTGCCGGTCGCAGGCACCAGGAAGCCTCCTCCGATCGCGACGGCGGCCCCGGCACGAGCGTGGCGCCCGGCTCGCAACCGGCGCCGGCGCAGCCAGCCCCGGCGTCGGCATAGGAATCCGTACCGTTCCACGGCGCCGATTCCTGCAGGCTGGGCTGAGCGCCACGCGGAGCCGTCAGGCGGCGATTGGTGGGCCAGCGTTCGCTCTCCCGCGTCGAGACACCCCCGGCGGTCAGGCTGCCGGCACGCCCGGAGAATCCCAGATGGCAATCAGCGCAACCGAGGTAAAGGCGCTCCGCGACCAGACAGGCGCGGGCTTCATGGAATGCAAGGCGGCCCTGACGGACGCCGGCGGCGACCTGGACGAGGCCGTCACGCTGCTTCGGACGCGCGGCCTGGCCAAGGCCGGCCGTCGCGCCGGACGAACGACCTCGCAGGGGCTCGTCGGCCACTACATCCACCAGGGAGGACAGGTCGGCGTCCTCGTCGAGGTCAATTGCGAATCGGACTTCGTGGCTCGCACGGATGACTTCCAGACCCTGGTGCGAGAGATCGCCATGCACATCGCCGCGGCCAGCCCGGCCTGCGTCACTCGCGAGGAGGTGCCGGCCACGGATCTCGAACGCGAGCAGGCCATCTACCGCCAGCAGTTCGAAGGGTCGAACAAACCGCCGCAGGTAGTCGACAAGATTGTCGAAGGCAAGCTGAACAGCTACTACGAGCAGGTCGTCCTGCTCGACCAGCCTTCGATCCGCGATCCGAAAACGACGATCGGCGCCATGGTGAAGGCGGCCATCGCCAAGCTCGGCGAGAACATCACCATCGCGCGGTTCGCCCGCTTCAAGGTCGGCGAGCGCGGCGAGTAGACGCGACCGGTGCGGACGCCTGGAAGCCGGGTTGGGCGCCACCCGGAGCCGTCACGCGACGGTTGCCCCCACCAGGGGCACCCCGCCCCCCTCCCTTCGACCCGAGCTTCGGGATCGCTGGGCTATAATTCCGGCGGCCATGACTGCGCCCGCCTACAGGCGCGTTCTGCTCAAGCTGTCCGGCGAAGCGCTGATCGGCTCCCAGACCTCCGGAATCGACTCCGAGGTCGCCGACCAGCTCGCGCTCGAGATCGCCGACGTCCGGGCGCTGGGCGTCGACGTCGCCGTGGTGATTGGCGGCGGCAACATCTTCCGCGGCGTCGCCGCGAGCGCGCGGGGGATGGATCGGGCAACCGCCGATTACATGGGCATGCTGGCCACGGTGATGAACGCGCTCGCGCTGTCGGACGCGCTCGAGCGCCACGGCGCGACCACACGCGTGGTGACCGCGATCGAGATGCGCGAGGTCGCCGAGCCGTTCATCCGCCGGCGCGCGCTGCGGCATCTCGACAAGGGAAGGATCGTCCTGTTCGCGGCAGGGACGGGGAATCCCTACTTCACGACCGACACCGCGGCGGCGCTCCGCGCGATGGAGATCCGCGCCGAGATCATTCTCAAGGGAACGAAGGTGGACGGGGTGTTCACCTCGGACCCGCTCACCGATCCCGCCGCGACGCGCTTCGATCGACTGACGCACTTGCAGGTCATCGAGCAGGGGCTGAAGGTGATGGACGCGACGGCCATCTCGCTCTGCATGGACAACGCGATGCCGATCGTCGTCTTCAACCTGCGCAGGAAGGGGAACATCCGGCGGGCGGTCTGCGGCGAGCCGGTCGGCTCGCTCGTCTCGGCCTGAGCCGGTCCAGGTCACGGCGGAGGTGACGTCGATGAACATCACAGACCCGGGCTCGGCCCACGAGGAAGCCCTGCGGCGCATGGATGGAGCGGTGGAACACGTACGGCGCGAGCTCTCCGGCGTACGCACGGGGCGCGCGTCGGTGAATCTCCTCGATTCCGTGCAGGTCGAGGTCTACGGCACCCGGCTGCCGCTCAACCAGGTTGCCGGCCTGAAGGTGCCCGAGCCTGCGCTGATCGTCGCGGAACCGTTCGACGCGTCGCAGATCGGCGCCATCGAGCGGGGCATCCAGGGCGCCAACCTCGGCCTGAACCCGAGCAACGACGGGCGCGTGATCCGGATCCCGATTCCGGCGCTGACCGACGAACGGCGCCACGAGATGTCCCGCCTCGTCCACAAGCTGGCGGAAGAGGGCCGCACCGCGGTGCGGCAGGTTCGGCGGGACGCGAACGACGCGCTGAGAAAGCTGCTCAGGAATCACGAGTTGTCCGAGGACGACGAGCGCCGCGCCCTCGAGGACATCCAGTCGCTGACCGACGAGCACACCCACGCCATCGACGCCTTGCAGAAGGCGAAGGACGAGGATCTGCTGCGCCGCTGATGCGCGCTGACGGGCGCGCAGGAATCTCGCGGACCCGAAGATCCGGCGCTGTCGGCCCCGACCCCGGCGGCGCGCCGACTGTGACCGGCGGACGGTCTCCAACATCCCGCGCAGACACCCCGGCATGACGTCGACGCTCTCCTCGCTCGCCTGTGCCGCCTCGTGCGGAGCCGCGCCGTTCGACCCGGACCGCGTGCAGCACCTCTGTACCACCTGCGGGATGCCGCTCCTGGCGCAGTACGATCTCGCCGCCGCCGCGCGGACGTGGGACCGCTCATCGCTCCTCGAGCGGCCCCGGACGATGTGGCGTCTCCAGGAAGTGCTACCGCCGGGAGGCGACGGCGGACCGGTGTCGCTGGGCGAGGGCTGGACGCCGCTGGTCCACGCCCGACGACTCGGCGCCGCGGTGGGCCTCGACCGCCTCTACATCAAGGACGAATCGGCGAATCCGACCAACTCCTTCAAGGCCCGCGGTCTCTCGGCCGCCGTGACCGTCGCGCGCCGGCTCGGGGCGGAGACGATCTCCGTTCCCTCCGCCGGCAACGCCGCCAACGCGCTGGCCGCCTATTCCGCGCGCGCCGGACTGGCGGCCAGGGTCTTCATGCCGCGCGACGTCAAGTCGCCCTTCGTGCGGGAATGCGAGCTCTATGGAGCCGACGTCACGCTGGTCGACGGGCTGATCACCGACGCAGGACGGATCGCGGCCGAGATCGGCGCCGCACAGGGGTGGTACGACGTCTCGACCCTCAAGGAGCCGTACCGCGTCGAGGGCAAGAAGACGATGGCCTACGAGGTGGCGGAGCAGCTCGGCTGGGAGTGGCCGGACTGGATGATCTACCCCACCGGGGGCGGCACCGGCATCGTCGGCATGTGGAAGGCGTGCGCGGAGCTCGAGGCGCTCGGCTGGATGCCGGCCGGCGCCCCGCGCCCCCGGATGGTGAGCGTCCAGGCAGAGGGTTGCGCACCCATCGTGCGCGCCTTCCGTGCCGGCGCCGACCGGGCGGAGCCCTGGGAGGGCGCGCGGACGGACGCCGACGGCCTGCGCGTCCCGCGAGCCATCGGGGACTTCCTGATCCTGCGCGCCCTCCGCGAGAGCGGCGGCACCGCTGTCGCCGTGAGCGACGACGCAATGGTGGCCGCCATGCGCGAGATCGGCGCCGCCGAGGGCATCAGCGCGGCCCCCGAGGGGGGCGCGACGCTGGTCGCCCTGCGCGCCCTGCTGACCCGGGGCACGATCGCGCCTTCGGATCGCGTCGTGCTGTTCAACACCGGCGGGGCCCTGAAGTACCTGGACCTGCTCGACGCCCCGTCCTGACAGGACGGTTCCGCCCGGACGCCCGCCGGCCCTGGAGTTGGCGCGCCAAGGCGGTGTCACTTCACGTCGAAGTCTCTCCCTGACCGCAGGATTCGACGGGGAAGCCATCTCGGAACGAACGGCGCGAGCCCCAATCCACCCGGCAATCCCGCGGTGTCGAACTGACGCACCATCGAGTCGCGCCGCACCATGACACTCCGGCCGGTATACAATGGTGGGTCGCCGTGCGGCGCGCGAGCACCGCATGCGGCAGTCGCACGCCAACCGACGGGCCGCTAGCTCAGCTGGGAGAGCGCTGCGTTCGCAACGCAGAGGTCGTGGGTTCGAATCCCATGCGGTCCACCAGCAC
>JAGWAJ010000033.1:46718-49572 GCA_021296475.1 Acidobacteriota bacterium | reverse complement strand
ACGTTGAGCGGCGGCGACGCCGCGTTGAGGCGGCAGCGTTGAGGCGGCATAGTTGGGGCGGCAGCGATGAGGCGGCAAAGATGGGCGGCAGCGTTGGGGCGGCAAAGATGGGCGGTGGCAGGCGATGCGGCGGCAGTGACGACGCGGCGAGTCGGCGATGAGGCGGCAGGGGGGAGGCAGCGGCGATGAACGACGACGCGCGGTGCGGCGGGTGGCGGGGCACGCTCCTCCCGGCGGCGTTCGCGGCCGGCTTGCTTGCGGCTGTCGCGTCCGCGGGACCTGTCGCACGTGGCGCCGGCCCGGCCGGCCTCGCCGGCGCGCAGGCCGTCCGGGGTGGACCTGCCGCCGCTGCACAGGCCGTCGCGGGCGGACCTGCCGCCGCTGCACAGGCCGTCCCCGGCGCCCCCGCGGCGGGTGCCGGAGCCGCCACGGCCACGGGCAGCGGTCGCGGATCCATCGAGGCGATTCGCTGCTGGCGCCGGGTGGGCCGGAACGCCGTCTACGTCGGCGAGCGCTTCGACCTGCTCGTCACCTGCAGCGTGGCGGAGACCGCTGCGGCGCGCGCCGTGCCGGACCTGGCCGGGCTGGATCCCGAGTCGCTCGGCGTCTCGCCGTTCGAGGTGCTCGAGGGGCAGCGCTACGCCGACCTCGTCCGCGGACCGCGGCGCTTCTTCCAGTACCGCTACACCCTGCGCATCATCGGCGAGGAGTACTTCGGGGCGGACGTCGAGCTTCCGCCCCTCGACGTGCGCTACCGGATCGAGCGGTCGCTCGACGGCGATGCGGCGACCGCCGGCCGCGAGCTGACCTACGTGCTGCCGCCGGAGCCCGTGCGGGTGCTGGCCCTGGTGCCGGCCGAGGGGGCCGACATCCGGGAACTGCCGGGGGAGACGTTCGGAGAAGCGGAGGCGCGGCTCTTCCGGGCCAATCTCACGGCGCTCGGAGCGGCCGTCCTCGCCCTCGCGGCAGTGGCGGCGGCACTGGCGGCGGGGCTCGGACTGTACCGGGCGCGGGGGGGGACGCCAGCCGGCGCGGCCATGCTCCCCGAGTGGCGGGTGGCGGACGGCGCCCTGGGCGAGATTGCCGCGGTGCGGCAGGCGGTAGGCCGGGACGGCTGGAGCATGGCGGAGGTCGGGCGCGCGCTCGCCGCCTTTCGCGTCGCGGGTGCCGTGGCGCTCGGTCGGCCCCCAGCGCAGTCGACCGCGGAAGGCGGCACCCAAGTCGGAGTGGGCGACGACCGAGCGGGTGTCGGCCGAGCGGGCGTCGACCGAGCGGGCGTTGGCCGAGCGGGCGTTGACCGAGTGGGTCAGCTCCTGGTCCGCCGTGGGGGAGGGCGCGCAGGCGGGGTGGTCTGCATTTCGTCGGCGACGACCCCGGAGCGGCTCGAGCGCGCTCTGCCCGAGCTCCGGTCGCGGCGCCCGCGGGACGTGCACCTCGCGGAGACCGTCCGCGATGCCCTCCGCCTGTTCGGCGCGGTCCGCTACGGCCGGCCCGCCGACGTCCCCGGCGCGCCCCTGACGGAGCAGCTCGATCGCGCCGCGGGTGCGCTCGCCGACCGCGCCCGGGAGGGGGCGCCCGCGGTGCGGCGCATCGGCGCGCTGCGTCGCGTCGTTGAGGCTTGGGAACGGGCATGGGGACGCTGAGCGACCTCCTGGCGCGCCTCGGCGCGGCGCTGGCCGAGCTGCGGCAGCTCGCGGCTCCGTCCGGCGATCCTGCGCCGCTTCTCGAGCGCGAGGCGGCCGTCTTCGTCCTCGGGGGGATGGCACTCGCGACGCTTGCGGCGCTCGCCGTGCGGAGCCTCCGCCGGCGCTCGCCCGGCCGGGGCGCCATCGTCCTGCCCGCCCTGCCGCGAGCGCTCCGCCGGCGACGCCTGGGTCCCGCGGCGGTTCGGCATCTCGCGTTCGCCGTCTTCCTGGCCGGCGTCGTGCCGTTCGCCGTGGCGCTGGCGGATCCGCAGACGCCGAGGGTCGACGAGGAGGTCACCTACCCCGGGCATCGCATCACGATCCTGATCGACGCCTCGCTCAGCATGAACACCGCGTTCGCCACCGAGCAGCTCGCGGCCGGCAACACCTTCCTCGCCAACGTGGCCGCCGCGGAGTACTTCGTCCGGCGCCGCATGGAAGGGCCGTACCACGACCTGGTGTCGCTGGTGCAGTTCGGGAACGAGGCGTACATCGTGACGCCGTTCACGAACGACTACGAGAACATCCTGCTGAGCATCAGCCTCATCGGGACGCCGGAGGAGTACCGCCGCTTCCCCGACCACGGCACACTCATCATGCGGGCCATCAACCGGGGCGTGCAGTTGTTCCGCACGTTCGACTTCCTGGGCGCGGCCGGCAACCTGATCGTGATCTTCAGCGACGGGCAGGACACGCACGCCCGCTTCGAGGACGTCACGCTCGATGCCATCATGCAGGAGGCGGCCGACAACGCGATTCCGGTCTACTTCATCCGGACGGCCTACGACCGGGCGCTCGGCGACCTGATCTCCGACCAGCAGTGGAAGCTGGCCGTCGAGCAGACCGGGGGCCGCTTCTTCCCGGCCGCGAACGAGGCGGCCATCCTGGAGGCGGTGCGCCAGATCGACGAGGTCGCCGAGGGGAGCATCCGCGTCCGGCGCTACGTGACGAACCAGCCGCGCTTCGCTCCGCTCGCTCTCGCCGGTGCCGGGTTGTGGCTGGCCGCGGCGGCGCTGGCGCTCGGCGTGGCCCGCATGCGACGCTTTCCTTGAGCGGATGCCGAGCCTCTCGTGGTGACGATTCCAATGGCGGCGATTCCTTCGGTGACGATTCCTTCGGACGTGCGACCGATGGCGATTCCTTCGGTGACGATTCCTTCGGACGTGCGA
>JAGWAJ010000033.1:43943-46713 GCA_021296475.1 Acidobacteriota bacterium | reverse complement strand
CGGACGTGCGACCGGTGCGGAACGAGAGGCGATCCGTCATGCGCAACAGGCGTCCGTCATGAGCAGGGGCAGGAAGTCGCTGGGCGTTCTGGCCGGTGCCGCCGTCGCGCTCGCCGCCGCGGCGGCGCTGCTCTGGTTCGGCAGTCAGGCGGACCGCCGCCTGGCCCGCGCGCAGCAGCAGAGCGCGACGCTCGACCTCGACGGGTCGGCCGCCGCGCTGGCCGAGATCGCCGCCACGCTCGGCGGTCCTGCCGCCTGGTGGAGTTTCGCTGGCGGGGGCGACGGCGTCGCCACGCGCCAGGCCGCCGTCCGCTACTGGCAGGGCGACTACGCGGGGCTCCTGGCCGACTACGCCGACGTCGCCGCGGGCGCGGCGGGGGCCGGCCCGGAGCTGCAGCTCATCGTTGCCAACGCCGCCTACCGGGCGGGCCTCGCGGCAGGCGAGGACCGCGACCGGCTGCTGCGCTCGCTCGACGGGGCGATCGATGCCTACCTCGGCGTCCTGCAGGCGAGCGACGGGCAGCGCGACGCGGCCTACAACTACGAGTACCTGGTGCGGCTGCGGGCGGACGTCGCGTCGGGGGCCGACCTGCCTGCCGCGGACCAGGGGCAGCACGGCCGGGAGGGCGAGGCGCCGGAGGACGCTGCGCTCGAAGAGATCCGCATCTACGTGCCCGTCCAGCGCGAAGTCGATCCCGAGTTCGACGAGCAGCCGACGCTCGGCGCCGGCGGTGAGATCCGCAAGCGGGGCTGATGGCGCCCATCCGCCTGCTCCATCCCGAGTTCCTCTGGCTGCTGGCAGTGCCCGCCGCGCTCCTCGGGGTGTGGATCGTCCGTCTGGCGCGGCGGCGTCGCGACGTGCGGCGCCTGCGCGCCGGGCGTCTGGTGCCGGTTCCGGAGCGCTGGGCGTTCGCGGGCGGACTCGCGTTCTGGCTGTGCGTCATACTGGCGGCGGCCCTCGTCGTCGTCGCGCTCGCCCGGCCGCAGGCGCTCGTCTCGGTGGTCGAGAGCGCGGGCGTGGACTTCGTGGTGCTGCAGGACGGGTCGACCTCGATGCGCGTGACGGACGTGGCGCCGGACCGGTGGCAACGGTCCATGGCCTGGCTGCGCACCTTCGCCGACGTCCTCGGCTGGCGGCGCGAGCGGGTGGCCCTGGCGCTCTTCGCCAGCCGCGCCGCTCCGCAGGTCCGCCTGACGAGCGACCCGAACGCCCTGTTCTTCTTCCTCGACCACCTGCGGCGCGAGCCGCCGTTCCGCCTGCGCGACGACACGAGCTGGGACACGAACATCGAGCACGGCCTGACCTGGGCCGTCCGCATGGTCGACAAGGACGTCGAGCTGCACGGCCCGCGGCTGAACTCCGTGGCCTTCGTCATGCTGTCCGACGGGCAGGCGTGGAGCGGCGAGGTGGAGCGGGCGCTGGCGCTGGCCCGCGACCGCGGCATCCGTGTCCACGTCGTCGGCGTCGGCACGACGGCCGGGGGATTCATCCCGCAGCCGCCCCCCGGCCGCTACGACGAGCCGGAACCGCCGATCCACGCAGTGCTCGACCGCCGCTCGCTGCGCGCCATCGCCGACGCGGGCGGCGGGTCGTACTTCGAGCTCGGCTCGGAGCCGGACGAGGTGATCGCGCTCCGGATCGTGCGCGACGCCCAGCAGTCGGCGCGCGGCGTCCTGCAGCGCGAGGAGACGTTCACCGAGCTCTACTGGTACTGCCTGGCCGCCGCGTCCGCGCTCCTGGTCCTCGGCACCCTGGCGCTCCGCGAACGGACAGAACTCTGGTGGCAGCTCGCGGCGCTCGGCGTCCTGATCGCGATTCTGTTGTAGGAACACCCGCTACGCGAGAATGTCGGCAATCGGCAGGCGGAACCCGGGCAGTAGCGGTGAGCCGTCGAGCACGTCGGACGCAGAGAGGAGCCGGGTGGCGACCCCTGGTTCATGGACCGCGACCGTCGCGCGCCCGGGGTCCACCACCCAGACGAGCCGGGTGCCGGCCGAGAGCCACGCGGTCACCTTCCTCTTCACCTCGGGGCGAGTGTCGCCGGGGGATGTCACCTCCACCGCGAGGTCGGGTGCTCCCTCCCAGAAGGTCACCGGCTGGCCGGTGGCCGCGATCCGCTCCTGTTGTACGAAGGCGATGTCCGGGGCGAGGACGGTGTCCGGGCTCCGCGCCAGCACGAAGCCGGTCTCGGCGCCGCAGACGACGCCCAATCGGCGGTTCTTCACGTGCTGTCCCAAGGGGACGGCGACGTTCATGATGACCGCACCGTGCCGAAAACCGGCCGGCGTCATCTTCTGCAACTCCCCTCGGACCAGCGCGTGGCGCCAGCCGTCGTCCGGCAGGCGGAACAGCTCTTCCGCGGTCATGGCCCGACCGGCCGGGCGCGCAGGCGCGGACGGGAGCGATGCGGGCTGGGACATGCCTACCCTCAGCGACGCCCTCGGGCGGCTACCGCGCCCTCTCCGCGCCGTCCGAGGCCGCTGCCGCCTGCGCCTGCTCTGCCGCGGCCCTGTCGAGGTTGCGGGCCACCTCCAGGATGTGCCGGGCGTCGTGGTTGCCCTCGTGGCAGGCGTACTCGTAGAGCGGTCCCTCGCGCTTCATGAGCGGGTATTCCACGCTCCAGGGGCGGGTCCAGGTGGTGGGGTCCTCGACCGTGAACTCGTAGCGGATCGTCTCGTCGTCGACGCGCGTGAAGCGCTCCACGACGCGCAGCCCCGTGCTCGAGCCGTGGAAGTGCACCTTCTCGTTGAAGTTGGTGGACTCGACGAC
>JAGWAJ010000033.1:19364-43900 GCA_021296475.1 Acidobacteriota bacterium | reverse complement strand
GGCCGGCCGTCGAGCGGAATGATGCGGGCGTCGTTCTCGCGCATCTCCTGCATGATGACCACGTAGTCCTCGGTCTGGAGGATCTGCGTGAGGTCGTTGTAGGAGGGCGGCAGCATGGGCGGCCCCTCGTGGCGCCACACGAGGCAGCGCTCCTGGAGCGTGCGCGTCTCGTGGCTGTCGAACGACTGCGGGTCGATGTTCTGGATGAGCCAGCGGCTCTCCGCGCGCCGCAGCGCCTCGCGCTCCTGCGCGGTCGGGACCAGCGGCGGGATCCTGCCGTCCGGCGGGTCGACGATCAGCGACGTGCGGCGGGTGGTGAGCCGGCGCGGCTGCGGCTCGCGCAACCAGATCGAATTGTCGTAGTGGATGTTCTCCTGCGTCTGCCGCATCCGCTCGAGGCGCTCCTCCTCCGTCTCGGCCGCGAGCACGCTGCGGGCGCGCAGCGGGTCCACCCCCTCGGCCGTCAGCAGCGTGTTGAGCTCCGCGAGCTCCTCCTCGGACAGCTCCGCCTGGTCGGCCAGGGTGTCGGGCCGCTCCAGCGGCGTGTAGGTCGAGCTGGTCCAGATCCCCTGGAGCACCGGGTGCCCCCACGGCGTCCTGGGGAGCGCCCCACCTTCTGCCTCCTGGGCCGCACCCAGAGCGGGCGCCAGCGTGATGAACGCCGCCGTCCCTGCCGCTGCCACGAACCGACCGCGTCGCTGACTCATGGGTCCCTCCACGTGCGCGCACCATGATGGATCCGGAGGCGGCAACGTGCAACACTGTGGTCCGTCGCGGGCCGTCGCTCGACGGCTGGCGTACCCCGAAGGAGGTTGCATGACACGCGCGATTCGCCCGGTGTTGGGTTCGGCTTCCGTCTCGACAGCGCTCGCTTTGGCAGCCGTCACCGCCGTCGTGCTGGGCGCCGCCGCGGACAGTGCCGCGCAGACCCGGTGGAGCAAGACGATCGAGGTGATCGAGGCCGGCGGGGCCGCGGTGGCCAACGAGCACTGGCGCTTCATCGACATGGAGCACGCCCCGTTCTCGGCGGAGCGGCTCTACGAGATCCTCACGGAGATGGACGAGAATCGCGACGCCGACGGACGGCTGAGCCTGACGCCGCTCGTCCGCATCCCGCAGGACGGCGACGAGGACTTCAAGTGGGCCGTCAAGCAGGTCCTCGACATGGGGGCGTTCGGCGTCATCCTGCCGCACGTCGACACGGGCGAGGAAGCGGTCCGCCTGGTGCGTGCGATGCGCTATCCGCCCACGCGCGGTTCCGCGATAGCCGAGCCCCGCGGCGAGCGCGGCTGGGGACCGGGCCGGGCGACCCGTATCTGGGGGGCCGCCGACGCGGCGGAGTACCACTCGAAGGCGGACGTGTGGCCGCTCAACCCCGAGGGCGAGCTCTTCGCGGTGGCGATGATCGAGTCGGCCGAGGCGGTAGCCAACATCCAGGACATCCTGGCCGCGCCGGTGAGCGCCATATTCGTCGTGCCGGGCGACATGAGCATCGACCTCGGCCTCGGCCCGCGGGGGGCGCAGAACCACCCCGAGGTCGACGAGGCCTTCCAGACCGTGCTCGAGGCGTGCCGCGCACAGGACCGCGTGGTCTGCGGCTGCGGCGACTCGAGGAGCCGCATGCAGGAGCGGCTGGACGAGGGGTGGCAGTTCTTCCTGCCGCTCGGCGGCTAAGGAAGGCTAGAAGTCTGCGCCGCAGAACGGCGCGGCATCCGGTAGCCGGCTGGGCGGGAATCGAAGGCGCAGGCGACGGTTTCGGGGCCCAGGGAGTTCCGCCCGGCGGCGCACGGATGCGGTGCGGCTCCGGCGCCCCGAGACCGGCCCGCGTGGGGTAGGATCTACGCTTCGCGCGGAGTGCAGGAGGAAACCGATGCCAAGCGGCGTGCGCAGCCCCTCACCGCGAACCCCGCTCCGGACCGACCTTCGCCGAGTGCCCGACCCGGGCCGAGGACCTGCGGCGCGCGCCGCGCGCACGGCGCACCGCGCCTGCGCGCCGTCGCCTGCGTGGACTGCCGTGCTGGCGCTCGCTGCGTTTTCGTTGATCTCGACTGCTGCGGTCGGCAGGGCTGCCGCGCAGTCGATGCCGCCCCCGGACGCGCCCGCCACGCTCGGCGTGGTGGTGACGCCGGGGCCGGACCGCGATCGCACCCTCGCCGGAGCGGACTACGTTCCGATGCCGAACGACCGCCTGCCGCTTGCGGATCTCGCGGGGCACGTGCTCGGCCACTGCGGCTACCGCGTGGTGAACGCTGCGCCGGAGGAAGCGGCGCCGAACGCGACGCTCACCGTCCGCGCCCGGGGCAACAGCATCGGCGGGCGGTACGGCGAGATGCGCGTCGGCTTCACCGGCGCCGACCTCGCCGGTGACGTCGTGCTCGACGGCGGGGCGTACATCCACGCCGCGCGCTTCTCGGCCATCCTCTACCCGAGCCTGCTCTATCCCACGCCCGGCCGCGACGGGCTGACGGCGGAGGCGCCGGCGGCGGCGACGTTCGCCGCGGTGCTGCAGGGCGAGGGGCGGCCGGCTCCGGAGCGGGCCGAGGTGTGGCGTCCCATCCTCGAAGGCACGGTTTACCTCGACGCGCTCGTGGATGTCGCGGAGGAGGCCTGCGGGACGGCCGGGCTGGTGCGTGCCTCGCACGACGCCCTGCCGGCGCTCCGCTCCCGCGCCATCGACCGGCTGGCCGCCCGCGCCGCCGGCGACCCGGCCGCCCGCCGCGCGCTCCTGGCGCGGCTCGACGATGCGGACCCCTACGTGCATCGCGAGGTCGCCGAGGCGGTGGCCGAGGCCGACGTCACCGATGCGGTCGCGCCACTCCGGGACCGGTTGGCGTCGGAGCCTCCGGAGTACCCCGCGCGCGGCGCCGTGGAGCGCGCCATCGCGCAACTGACGGACACGCCGACTCCGAACTATCCGTGGCAGTCGCTCGCCCGTTGGGACTTCATCGAGTGGGGCGTGACCACCCCGACGCGGGTGCGCGAGCTGCTCGGTGAGCCGGAGCGCGTCGGGGAGGGCGGCGAATGGCGGTACGGCTCCGGCTGGGTCGAGTTCTCGCGCTCCGGGGACGAGGCGACGGTGGACCGCATCCGCTATCCGCGCTCGGGCTGGTAGGCGCACGAAACCGGAACCGCGCGGCGGCCCTCGCAGGACGGCGTTGCGGCGCTGCGGGACGTTGCGGCGCTGCGGGACGTTGCGGCGCTGCGGGGCTCGCGGCGTTGCGGGCTTGCGGCGCTGCGGCAGGCGGTTGCGTCAGCGTTCAGAAACTGATCACGAGGGCGGTCCGCAAGACGACGTCGAGCCCTCGCTTGCGGACCCGGCCGGTCCCGAAGTCGAGGCCGGCGCCCCCCGCCGCGACCGTCTCGAACAGCTCGTCTCCGCTCCCGGGCCTTCCGTCCGGGTCGATCAACGTCACGCGCGCCACGACGGCCGCGTCCTCGAGCGCCGGCTCGTGCTCGTAGAGGTGCTGCAGGCTGACCCGCAGCGAGAGGTGCTCGCTGAGGGCCACGCCGACCGCGTGGGTCGCGTTGAGCGAGTAATCGGACAGCGACAGCAGGTTGACGTTCAGCGTCGCTTCGCTGTCGAGCTCGACCGCCTCACCCAACTGCTGGTGGTAGTCGCTGCCGGCGCGGATGCCGCCGAACCGGCTGTCGCGCGCCGGGTCCGGCTCCGTGTCCTCGCGGGCCGTGAAGCTGATGCCGTAGCTGGTCGAGAGCGACGCCGCCTCGCCGTCGGCCCAGGTGTTGCCCATGCCCCCGAACGTGACGTAGCGGTTGCGGATGCCCGCCTCGTCGTTGCGGTCCCAACTGGTCCCCGCGTTCCAGAAGAAGCGGTCGCCGACTTGCCACCGGATGCGGCCACCGGCGAAGTACTGCTCCACGCCCGACGCGGAGGCTCGCCGCGCGATGCTGGTCTCGAGATCGCCCGGCCGCTCTCCCGGGCGGAACTGCAACCCCGGCGCCACCGCGAGGATCCGCTCGCCGGCCGTCCGCGATCGCACCCCCTCCACGCGGGCGAGCACGCGGACCGACGTCCAGTTGCGGCGGACGGTGTTTCGGAACCCGAACGTCTGGGTCTCGGCGTTGCCGCCCGTGCGGACGACGCTGAGCTCCGTCGCGTTCGACCAGGCGGCGCTCGTCTCGCGTTCCTCCGCGCGGTCGGGCGCCTGCGCGAGGGCGGTCGCCGGAGCGACGAGCAGGCAGGCGAGCAGGGTCGTCGGTCGTAGCGCCGGCATGCGGGTAGCGGACGCCGGGCATCGGCCGTGCCCGGCCGGGGATCTCCGCGCGTCGCGGCGAGCATACCGCGAAACCGCATCGCTGGTCGTCCGCCGCCCGGATGGTCAACGTTCCGAACGGCGCCGGGCGCGGGCTGCGCTGCGCTGCGCGCCGGTCGGCCATGGGACGTGCCCGGGTCCGGTTCTGGACCGTGCCGGGCGGGATCCCTATAGTGGACGGGTCGGCCGCCGCCCCGCGGCGCCGGCGCGCCCGATTCCAGCCCCCAAGGAGGCCCCATGCCTGCGAGCTTTCGTCGTGGTTGCTGCTTCCTCGCCGCGCTCGCGCTCCTCGCCGCCGCCCCGGCCGCGGCCCAGGACCGCGACTTCGCGCCCGTGACCGACGCGATGCTCCAGGACCCCGACCCGGCCGACTGGCTGAACTGGCGGCGCACCCTCGACGGATGGGGCTACAGCCCGCTGGACGAGATCGACCGGGAGAACGCCCACCGGCTGCAGCTCGCCTGGGCGTGGCCGATGGCGCCGGGCGTCAATCAGGCGACGCCCCTTGTCCATGACGGCGTGATGTACCTGCCGAGCCCGGGCAACGTCGTGCAGGCGGTCGACGCGGTAACCGGCGACCGCATCTGGCAGTACGACCGCGACCTGAGCGCGATGGTCGACACGGTGCTCAGCCCGCGCAGCCGGTCGATCGCCATCTACGGCGACAAGGTCTACCTGAACACCGCCGACGCCCACATCGTTGCGCTCGACGCCCGCACGGGCGAGGTGGCGTGGGACCACGAGGTGGCCGACAACGCGCTCGGCTACCGGTACTCGAGCGGCCCCATCGTGGCCAACGGGAAGGTCGTCGCCGGCATGACCGGCTGCGAGCGCTTCAAGGAAGACGTATGCTTCATCTCCGCCCACGACGCCGAGACCGGCGAGGAGCTGTGGCGCACGTCGACCATCGCGCGTCCGGGCGATCCGGGCGGCGACACGTGGGGCGACCTGCCGTTGCTGTACCGCGCCGGCGCCGACGCCTGGATCCCGGGCAGCTTCGACCCGGGCAGCAACCTCACCTTCTGGTCGACTTCGCAGGCCAAGCCGTGGGCCAGCCTCCAGCGCGGCACGGACGGCGACGCGCTCTACAGCAACAGCGTGCTGGCGCTCGACGCGGACACGGGGGAGCTGTCGTGGTACTACCAGTTCACTCCGGCGGAGACGCACGACCTCGACGACGTGTTCGAGAGCGTCCTCATCGACCACGACGGCCGCCGCTCGCTCTTCAAGATGGGGAAGCTCGGCATCCTGTGGGAGCTCGACCGCGACACCGGGGGTTTCGTCGCCGCCCACGACCTCGGCTACCAGGACGTCCTCGACGTCGACCCGCAGACCGGCGAGGTGACCTTCCGGCCCGAGACGTTTCCGGTCAAGGACGAGCTGATCGAGTTCTGCCCCGACTTCCTCGGCATCCGGAACTGGCGGGCCTCGGCCTACCATCCCGAGACGCAGGCGCTCTACATCCCGATCCATCCGACCTGCGTCAGCGGCGCGTTCACGGAGGTCGACAACGAGCCCGGCGCTCCCTACTACACCAACACCGGCTGGCTGTCGCGCGGCAGCGTCGTCCATCCCGACGCCGATCCCTACCGCGGCTACCTGATCGCGATGGAGATCGGGACGGGACGCATCCTGTGGCGGCACTCGATGCTGACCCGCCCGGGAGCGGCGGCCCTGACCACGGCCGGCGGCCTGGTGGTGAGCGGCGACACCGCCCGCAACGTCAACGTCCACGACGCGGCGACCGGCGAAGTGCTGTTCCACACGCGACTGCCCGGCTCGGCGTCGGGATTCCCGATCACCTACGCGGCGGGCGGCCGGCAGTACCTGGCCGTGACGGTCGGCGGCGACCGGACGAACGCGGTCTTCGCCTTCGCGCTGCCGCAGGCGCCGACCGCCTCCGGGCAGTGAGGCGATGCAGCGATGCAGCGATGCAGCGATGCAGCGGTGACGCCGTTAGACACGGTGACGCCGTAGACACGGTGACGCCGTAGACACGGTGACGCCGTAGACGCGGTGATGCCGTAGACGCGGTGACGCCGTAGACGCGGTGACGCCGTTAGACGCGGTGACGCCGTAGACGCCGATGGAGTTGGAGTACGTCCCGCTGCTGCGCGCGCAGCGCGAGCTGTACGACCTGCCGCGCGGCAGGGAGCGATTCCAGGCGTACCTGCGGACCATGGTCGACGCCCGGACCGGCGACCTGGAGCTGCCTCTCGTGGCCATGAACCCGATGGGCAAGGACCACGTCCCGGCCCTGCTCGACCGACTGCTGGCCGCCCGCGCCGACGGTGCCGGTGCGGTGGCGATGATCCGCGCGGCGGAACGGCCGGCCACGCGCAATGTGAGGGGCCGCTACCGGGTTGCCCTCGTCGTCGCCGACGACGCGCACGGGGGCTGGACCAACCGCCACCAGAGCGAGTTCGACCATCGTTTCGGGGGCGGGGCGCTCTACAAACGCGGCTGGATCACCGGCATCCTCTGGACCAGCGAGGAGCCGTCCGCGGAGACGGCGGGGCTCGAGGTGGCGACGGCGGTTCACCGTTTGGCGCACATCCGCCGCCGCGGCCCGGCGGCGACACTGGAGGCGATGCTGGCCCAGGAGGGGGAGGCGATGGCGGCGGCCGGCTGCCGCGAACCGTCGCTGGACGCCGACGACCTGGCTTACACCCGCGAGATGATGGCGTCCCACCTTGGAGCCGCCGACCGCCCGACGGCGATCGCCTGCCTGTACGGCGACGAGGCGGCGCGCGAGCTCGGCTACCGCCCGCTCGGCTTCAGCGCGCGGGCGGGTCTGGCCCTGGCCCTCGACACGGCGCGGCGCCGCGCCGCGTCTACTGGTCCGTCTCGGGAATGAGCGCGTACTCGTCCCACTCGCGGACGATGCGGCGCCGGAGGTTCCAGAAGACGATGCGCAGGTCCAGGCGGATGTCGATCCGCTTCGGCACCCAGGTGCCCTCGTCGGTGCGTATGAACTGCAGGCGGCCGACCGTGTTGCGCAGGACGCCGGCGATGCCGCCCCAGAAGCGCACCGGCTCGTCCATCTCGAACTCGACCCGGCTGAGCCCGAAGTCCTCCTTCACGATCCAGAGGCGGCCGGTCGACTTGTTGAGCGCGGTGTCGATGCGTCGATTGACGGGCAGGTCGCCGGGACGCGGCACGAGCTGGATGATCCAGCAGTCGTAGCCTTCGCGCACCTCCTCGCCGACGATGGAGTACTGGTAGCGCGAGATGAAGTCGTCGTTCAGCTCGACGCGGTTCTCGTCCTCGGGGCGGGGATCGACACCCCGGGCCCGGCGCTCACGCACCTCCTCGACGAATTCCCGCCGCCGCTCGCGCTCCTCCCGCGCGTCGTCGGCGTCGAGCGGCTCGCCCTCGCGCGCGACGAGCTCCTCGTAGAGCACTCCCTCGAGCGGGTACTGCTCGTAGGTCTCACGCTCGGCCTCCTCGACCTCCCCGTCGCCGCTCAGCTTCTCCGTGATGGACTCGAAGCGCGAGTGGTAGCGGATATGCTCCTGGGCGTCGCGTTGCCCGTCCGCGCGCGCGACGGCCCGTTCGACGATTTCCTGCGCCGTCCACTCCTGGCCGGTCGCCGGCGCCGCCAGGCCCGCTGCGGCCAGCAGGGCGCCGACAGCGGCGGCCGCACTCCGAATGCCGTCAACTCGCATGATGCTCGTCCTCCGCAATCGCTGCCGTAGGAACCGTCCCCGCCGGGAATGGCGCCGCCAGAACGGGCGCCGCCGGAACGGGCGCATCAGGCGCCGGCGCAGCGTCGGCCACGCTCACCCGCAGGCCGAGCGTCCCGGTGCGACGCGGGGGCCGCGGACGCACCGGGATCCCTTTCCACCACAGGCGCAGCGCCTCGCCGTGAATCGCCGCAATCGTCTTGACCGCCGCCAGCGGATGGGTCGCCAGCAGGCGGGCGACCGACCCGGACGTCAGCTCGGTCCGGCGGCCCCAGAACTGCGCGTCGAGGGTCGGCCGGCCGCGCTCGTACTGCAGGATGCCCACGCTCAGCCTCGGGCCGACCGGCGCGAAGTGGAAGTCGTAGTGTCCCTCGCTCGCGAGGAACGGCGACACGTACATCGCCTTGCGTGCGCGGTAGCGGACGGTGCGCCGCGACGCGTCGGACGCGGGGTCGAGCCGGTTCCGCAGCACGTACAGATGCCGCTCCCCGAAGGTGTTGTTCACCTCGGCGACGATCGCGCGGAGCGGACCGCCGGGGCCGTCGTGGCAGTAGAAGACGCTGATGGGATTGAAGACGTAGCCCAGAATGCGGCACTGCGTCAGCAGGTAGATCTTCGGTGCGGCAAGGGGCACGCCGGCATCCCGGACCAGCGCCGCCACCCGCGTTCGGGTGTCGGCCAGGCGCCCGTCCAGGTGGTCGCGGTCGTGGAAGGCGACCGCGTTGAAGCGGTTGACCGAGAAGAGACGGACCGTGCGGTGGATCTCCGGCAACTCGTCCAGGTCGAGGTAGTACAGCCACAGGCGGTAGCGGAACGCGTGCACGCGGGGACGGCGGCGCCGGTGTCGAACGTAGCCTGCGTAGAGGCAGGAGGTCATGCCACCTCGCGCGCCTCGCGGACCGTGCGGGCCGCCTCGAGCCCGGCCCGGACTCCGTCCTCGTGGAAGCCGTTGCCGAGCCAGGCGCCGCAGTAGGCGGTGCGCCGGCGGCCGTTGATGGCGGCGAGCGCGCGCCGGCCGGCCAGGCCCTCCGGTGCGTAGATCGGGTGGGAGTAGGACAGCCGCGCGATGACCGCCGACGGCTCGATGGCCGCCGCTCCGTCGGGCGGGTTCAGCGTGACGCAGTAGGCCGTGTCGGTGTCCAGCCGCTGCAGCCGGTTGAGGCAGTAGGTGATCCCGACCGCCGCCGACCCGTTCCGGCAGTCGGCGGTGCGGTAGTTCCAGGCGGCGCGGGCGGATGCGGCGCGGGGAAGCTGCCGTGCGTCGGTGTGCAGCACCACCGCGTTGCGCCGGTACGGAAGCGCGGCCAGGGCGCGGCGCTCCGTCTCGTCCGCGTCTTCCAGCAGCGCCAGCGCCTGGTCGGTGTGCGTGGCCATCACCACCCGGTCGAACGACTCCGCGCCCGCCGCGTCGGTTCGCACGGTGACGCCGTCGGGCCGCCGCCGCACCGCGCGCACCGGGCTTCGAAGCCGGACCCCGTCTGCGAACGGCCGCACGAGGGCCTCGACGTAGCGCCGGCTGCCGCCGACCACCGTCCGCCACGGCGGATGGCCGGCGATCTGCAGCAGCCCGTGGTTGTGGAAGAAGTCGACCAGGAAGCGGAGGGGCAGCCGGCCGATGTCCGCCGCCGCCGCCGACCAGATCGCAGCTCCCATCGGGAGGAGATAGTGGCGGAACAGGCCGTCGCCGAACAGGCGTGCGCGCCGCAGGTCGGCGACCGACATCGCGCCGAGCCGCCGACGCCGTACCCGGGCCCAGCGGTTGAAGCGGACGATGTCGACGGCCATGCGGTGGAACGCCGGGGAGAGAGCCTGCTGCGGCCGGGCGAACAGCCCGCGCAGCCCCCGGCTGCTGTACTCCACGCCGCAGCGGGCGCACCGGACGCCGAACGACATGTCGGCGGCCTGGCTCGTCACCCCGAGCCGATCGAGCATCCGGGAGAACAGCGGGTAGTTCGGCTCGTTGAACACGAGGAACCCGGTGTCGAGGGCGAGCGTGCGGCCCGTCCTCCTGTCGTCGACCAGATGCGTGCGGGCGTGGCCGCCGAGGTAGTCGTTCCGCTCGAAGACCGTTACCTCGTGCTCCCGGTGCAGCTCGCCGGCGGCCACGAGGCCGGAAACGCCGCTACCGACGACGGCGACTCTCATCTCCCCCCTAGCATCGCCGATCTTCCGGCGTGCGGGCCGGGCGGACGTGCGTGAGGGTGCAGTCCGGGCGGCCAAATTGTCCCGAAAATCACTGCCCCGCGGCCGGCGCAAGTCCGGGCGGGACGAGCCTCCGTAACATTACAGTAGGGCCGCCACGCAGAGGACGGCGCCGACGCGATCCGCATGATCCACTCCGAGCCGCTCACCGGAGCCCCGCCCGCGATGCGGGGGTCGTTCTTCTCGGGCGCGTACCGGCGCTTCCTGGAGAGCCGGCTGAGCGCCCTGCGGCAGGGCGTGGTGGAGGTGCAGGACGGCGACCGGCTCCGCCGGTTCGGGACGCCGGCCGACCCGGCGCTCGCGGCGCGAATCGAGATTCGAGATCGGCGCGCGTACCGGTCGATCGCGCTCGGGGGCGCCATGGGGGCCGCGGAGGCCTATGCCAGTGGCTGGTGGACGGCGTCCGACCTGACCGCCCTCATCCGGATCGTCGCCCGCAACCGGGAGGTTGCGGCGGGGATCGACGGCCGGACGACGCGTGCCGCGATGGCCGTCCACCGCCTGCGGCACCGGCTGCGCCCGAACCGCCGCCGCGGGAGCCGCCGCAACATCGCGGCCCACTACGACCTGGGGAACGCGTTCTTCGCGGCGTTTCTCGACCCGACGCTGACTTATTCCTGCGGTGTGTTCCGCGACGAGCGGCGCACGCTGGAGGAGGCCTCGCGCCACAAGCTCGATCTGGTCTGCCGCAAGCTGCAGCTCTCCCGCGGCGACGAGCTGGTCGAGATCGGCGGCGGCTGGGGCAGCCTCGCCCTGCACGCGGCGACCGTCTACGGCTGCCGCGTGACGACGACGACCATCTCCGGGGAACAGTACGCCCATGTCCGGGCGCGGGTCGGCGAGGCCGGCCTTGCCGATCGCGTGCGCGTTCTCGAGGTGGACTACCGGGACCTGCCGCGCGTGGTCGGCCGGCGGTTCGACAAGGTGGCGTCGATCGAGATGATCGAAGCGGTCGGGGAGGCATTCCTCGACACCTATGTCGACATCTGCGACCGCCTGACGCGGCCGGGCGGCCGCATGCTGCTGCAGGCCATCGTCATCGCGGACGACCGCTACGCGTCGTACCGCAGGTCGGTCGACGTCATTCAGCGCTACCTCTTTCCCGGCGGCTTCCTTCCCTCGCTGTCCGACCTGCGCCGGCGGTTCGAGGCCCGAACCACGTTGACGGTCGCGGACGTGGACGACATCACGGCCCACTATCCGCCGACGCTCCGCGCCTGGCGGTCGCGCCTCCTCGACCACTGGGAGGAGCTGACGGCGCTCGGCTATCGGGACTCGTTGCTGCGGCTCTGGGAGTACTACTTCTGCTACTCCGAGGCGGGCTTCCTGGAGCGGACCGTCGCGGACGTGCAGCTCCTGCTGACGAAGGCGGGTGCCGGTGGCGGGGAGCGTCCGGGGTGAGTCTCGCCATCGAAGCGGCGGAGCGGGGCTGGTTGCCGGACTGGGCGGTCCGCCGCGGCATCCGACGCCTGCTGCGGCGGAGGCTGGAGGTCGAGCGCCGCCAGGCCGGGGAGGGGAGCGAGCCGGTGCTCCGCCGGACGCTGGCCGCTATGCGCGAGAGCCCCATCGCGCTGGCGCCCGGCGAGGCGAACACGCAGCACTACGAGGTGCCGGCCGACTTCTTCCGCATCGTGCTCGGTCCCCGCATGAAGTACAGCGCCTGCGCGTGGCCCGCCGGGGTGACCTCGCTGGATGCGGCGGAAGCGGCGTCCCTCGAGCGGACCTGCGCGCGGGCCGGGATCGCCGACGGCATGCGGGTCCTCGATCTCGGCTGCGGCTGGGGGTCGCTGGCGCTGTGGATCGCCCGGCGGTACCCCGCGGCGCAGGTGGTCGCGGTGTCGAACGCGGCGGCACAGCGCCGGCACATCGAGATCGAGCGCGACCGCGAGGGTCTAGGTAACCTGGACGTGGTCACCGCCGACATGAACCGGTTCGACCCCCCCGGCTTCTTCGAACGGGTCGTGTCGATCGAAATGTTCGAGCACATGCGCAACCACGAACGGCTGCTCGGCCGCATCCGCTCCTGGCTGGCGCCGGGCGGGCGGCTCTTCGTGCACCTGTTCGCACATCGGCGATACTGCTACTTCTTCGAGCGCGACGGAGATGACGACTGGATGGCTCGGCACTTCTTCACGGGCGGGATGATGCCTGCGGTCGACCTGCTCCCGCGATGCCTGAACGGGCTCTCGCTGGAACGGCAGTGGTCGATCGGCGGCCGACATTACGAGCGGACGCTCCGGGCGTGGCTGGCCCGGCTCGACGCGCGCCGGCCGGAGGTTGAGGCGGTGTTGTCGCGCGGGCGCGGACGCGCGGCGGGACGGCTCGCGACGTCGCGGTGGCGGCTCTTCCTGCTCGCGTGCGCCGAGCTGTTCGGATTCCGGGGGGGAGCCGAGTGGGGGGTGGTTCACTACCTGCTGCGACCGGCGGCCGGCGCATCGAACGCCCCCTCCGACCCGCCGCGCCCCGCCGGCGTTTCTTTCCCCGCGGGCACGTCGTCGAGGACTGTGCACCGATGAGCGTCGACGCTGCGCTCGCGGCGCTCGGCGCGGTCGCGCTCTTCATGACCGCGGTCTGGCTGGTGAGCGTCGCGCGGCGCGACGCCAGCATCGTCGACATCGCCTGGGGCCTCGGCTTTCTGGCTGCCGCGTGGGCGTACCGGGTGTCCGCGGAGACGGCGACCTCGCGTCAGGTGCTGGTCCTGGTCCTGCTGCACCTCTGGGGGCTCCGGCTCGCGCTGCACCTGCTGCGGCGCAACTGGGGGAGTCCGGAGGATCGGCGCTACCGCCGCATGCGGGAGCGTGGAGGCGGGCGCTTCTGGTGGGCCAGCCTCTTCAAGGTGTTCTGGTTGCAGGCGGTCGTGGCCTGGATGGTCTCCGCGCCGGTGGGTGTGGCGCTGCTGGCGGAGGCGCCGGCCACGCTCGGCGGACTCGACGGATTGGGGATCGCGCTCGTCGCGGTCGGCCTGCTCTTCGAGGCAGGTGGCGACTGGCAGCTTGCGCGCTTCCGCCGCGACCCCGCCAATCGGGGCCGGGTGTGCGACCGCGGCTTCTGGCGTTACACGCGCCATCCCAACTACTTCGGCGATGCGGTCGTCTGGTGGGGATTCTTCGCCTTCGCGGCGGCCACCCCGGGCGGTTGGTGGAGCGCCGTCGGCCCGCTGCTCATGACGGTGCTGCTGGTGCGGGTCTCCGGGGTCGCGATGCTGGAGCCCGACCTCCAGCGTACCAAGCCGGGCTATCGCGCTTACATCGCCCGCACGAGCCCGTTCTTCCCGTGGCCGCCACGCGGTTGAGCGAGGAGCCTCGCGACCAACTCCGACTATCATGGTTGGGCACGCTTCCGGTGAGCCGCCGAGGAAGGAGAGGTCGTGGCCACATCGTCGGCAGGGGAGCGGGGGCACCGCGATCGCGCCTTCGCGCCGCAGGACGTTCCCCCGGAGACCGGCGACGGTATCGACTGGCTCTGTGGCATCCCGTTCCTGGCCGTTCACGCGGCGTGTCTCGCCGTGGTCTGGACCGGGGTCAGTCCGATCGCGCTCGCCGTCGGCGCGGTGACGCTGCTGACCCGCATGTTCGGGCTCACGGCCGGTTATCACCGCTACTTCTGCCACCGGACGTTCCGAACCACGCGCGCGTTCCAGTTCGTTCTGGCCTGGCTGGGCGCCTCCGCGGCCCAGATGGGACCGCTCTGGTGGGCGGGGCACCACCGCAGCCACCATCGCCACAGCGATACGGGCGACGACGTCCACTCGCCGTCCGCGCAGGGCTTTCTCACGGCGCACTTCGGTTGGATCCTGAGCCGCGCGAACCAGCGAACGAAGACCGAGTGGGTGCCGGATCTGCTGCGGTTTCCCGAGTTGCGCTGGCTCGACTGCAATCACTACCTCGCCCCCCTCGCGCTGGGAGCGGCGCTCTTCGCCCTCGGCGAGTGGCTGGGCGCCGCCCGTCCGGAGCTCGGCACCGACGGCGCGCAGCTCGTCGTCGTAGCCCTGTTCTGGAGCACGACGGCGCTCTATCACCTCACCTTCGCCGTCAATTCACTGGCGCATCGCTACGGGAGCCGCCGCTACGACACCGGCGACGACAGCCGCAACCTCTGGTGGCTGGCCCTGATCACCGCCGGGGAGGGCTGGCACAACAACCACCACCGCTACCCGACCTCCGAGCGGCAGGGCTTCTACTGGTGGGAGTGCGACCTGACGCACTACGGAATCGTGGTCCTGTCGTGGCTCGGCATCGTCTGGGACGTTCGTGGTCCCGCCCCGACCGTGCTCGTGGAAGGCGCGGGCCGGCCTTCGCGGACGCATCGGGCGCCGTCGCGGCCGGCATGGCGCTGACTGCCGCCCTGACCGAGGGGCTGGACCGCTACGCCATCGGCGCCAAGCTCCGCGAACTGCGCCGGCGCAAGCGGATGGGGCTGGCGGAGCTCGGCCGGCACACCGGGCTCTCGCCGTCGCTCCTCTCCAAGATCGAACGCGGCCGGATGTACCCGACGCTGCCCACGCTGCTGCGGATCGCGTTGGTGTTCAGCGTCGACCTCGGCCACTTCTTCAGCGTCGGAGGTTCGGAGGTCGCGCTCATGCGGCGGGCCGGGCGCCTCCGCTTCCCGGACCGGCCGGGCGAGACGACCGCCGCCTATCGCTTCGAGTCACTCGACTACGGGGCGACGGAGCGGAAGCTCAGCGCCTACCTGGCCGAGTTCGAGTCGATGCCGGTGGACGACGTGCGGCTCCACCGGCACGAGGGCGACGAGTTCCTCTTCGTGCTCTCCGGCACGCTCGGCCTGTACGTGGAGGGTCGCGAGCTGGTCCTCGAGGCGGAGGACTCGGCGTACTTCCAGGCCAGTCGGCCTCACGGGTACCGCCGCATCGGCCGCAGACGTTGCCGCGCCGTGGTCATCGTGACCCCGTGAGCCGCCGGGGTTGTGCGAAGATGGCGCGGGACGCAATCGAGTACCCGGCCGGCATGAAGATATCGCTCGCCAACGATCTCGACGAGATCGCCGCCGTCGGAGCCCGGATCGACGAGTTCTGCGAGTCGCACGAGATCCCGCCGCAGGTGGCCTACGCCGTGAACGTCTCGGTCGACGAGCTGTTGAACAACACGATCAGCTACGGCTATACGGACGGCGAGCGGCACACCATCGAGTTGAGCCTGCGTCTCGATGCCGATGCGGTCGTCGTGCAGATCGTCGACGACGGGCAGGAGTTCGAGTCGTCGGGCGTGCCCGAGCCCGATACCGAGGCCGCTCTCGAGGACCGCGCCGTCGGCGGGCTCGGTCTCTTCATCGTCCACCAGATGATGGACCGCGTCGAGTTCCGCCGGGTGGACGGGCGCAACGTCGTCACCATCGCGAAGAAGACCGCCGACGCGCCCTGACGGTGGACGCCCTGGCGGGCGAAGCTCCCGTGCGTCAGGGCCCCGGGGCGGCTGGCCTCCGGGCGACGATCTCGGCCGTGCCCAAAGCGTGATCCGCCGTCGGGTCCGCGGGCCGCTCAACGCTGTGGCGGACGTCCCAGCCCCAGGCGCGCACCATTCCTTCGAGTTCGCCCGGCTGCAGCACGAAGCCGTGCTCGCGGCCGCCGTGCGGGGCCGGCAGGTGCAGGGCGGCGACGAACAGCCCACCCGGCCGCACGCCCTGCCGGATGGCCGCGAAGAGCGGCCGGTGGAGGAAGTAGCAGTCTACGATCAGGTCGTAGGCGGCCGGGGCGATGGTGAACGCCGGCGGATCCGCCTCGAGATCGGCGACGTGACCCGCGACCCGCTCGCCGCAGCCGCCGCGCGTGGCGTTGGCCAGCAACAGGCGGACCGCGGTGTCCGATCCGTCCACGCCGTCGACCCGCCAACCGCGCGCCGCAAGCCAGACCGCGTGGCGTCCGGCACCGCAGGCGAGGTCGAGCGCACGCCCCGCACGGACGCCGGAGACGGCGTGCCGCAGCGGTGCCGAGGGTTCCTCCAGGGCGCCGGGCCCGCGCGCCGCGTAGCGCGCGTCCCACTTTGCGATCTGCGGGTTCGGGTCACGCGGATTCGCCCGCCAATCGTCCCCTGACGGCTCCGCTTCGCGCCCAGCCATGCCTACGGGAGTCCGCGCCGTTCCACGGCGCAGCCTCCTATGCGAGGATCTCCTCCACGATGCGGCCGCCGACGTCGGTCAGGCGGAAGTCTCGGCCCTGGTAGCGGTAGGTGAGGCGCCGGTGGTCGATGCCCACGCAGTGCAGGATGGTCGCCTGCAGGTCGTGGATGCTCACCGGGTCGCGCACGATGCTGGCGCTGAAGTCGTCGGTCTCGCCGTGGGTGATGCCGGGCTTGATGCCTCCGCCGGCCATCCAGATGGTGTAGCAGCGGGGGTTGTGGTCGCGCCCGTAGCTGCTGGCCGTGGCCCGGGTGTCGTTGGCGGCGCTGAACTGGCCGTACACCGTGCGCCCGAACTCGCCGCCCCAGACCACGAGCGTCTCGTCGAGCATGCCGCGCTGCTGCAGGTCCTGCACCAGGGCAGCCGAGCCCTGGTCGACCTCCCGCGTCTGCCGCGGAAGCTGGTTCGGCAGGTCGCTGTGGTGGTCCCAGCCGGTGTGCGACAGCATCACGTAGCGCACGCCCCGCTCCGCCAGTCGCCGCGCCAGCAGGCAGTTGGCCGCGAAGGTGCCCCGCCGGCGGGAGTCGTCCCCGTACAGCTCGAACGTGCTCTCCGGCTCGGTGGACAGGTCCGTCAGCTCCGGCACCGAGAGCTGCATGCGCGCGGCCATCTCGTACTGCTCGATGCGGGCCGCAATCTCCGGGTCGCCCGATTCCTCGAGCTGCATCTGGTTGAGCGCGGCCAGGTCGTCGAGGAAACGGCGCCGGTCGGCGGTGTCGAAGCCCTTCGGGTTGGACAGGTAGAGCACCGGGTCCGGCCCCGTCCCGAACTTGACGCCTCCGTAGCGGGCGGGGAGGAAGCCGCTGCCCCAGTAGCGCGACAGGAACGGGCCGCCGCCGGTGCTCGAGCCGGTGGTCGGCATCGCCACGTACGCCGGGAGGTTGTGGTTCTCGCTGCCGAGCGCGTAGGAGACCCACGCGCCGATGGTGGGCCGTCCCGTGAGCTGGAAGCCGGTGAAGAGGTGCGTCTGGGCGGGGTCGTGATTGAGTTGGCTGTTCCAGAGCGACTTCACGAAGCAGAGGTTGTCGGCGACCTTCGCGGTGCGCGGCAGCAGCTCGCTCAGCCACGCGCCCGACTGTCCGTGCTGCGCGAACTCGAAGACGGTCGGGATGATCGGCAGCGTGTTCTGCGTCGCTGTCATCGTGCTTAGCCGGAGGCGCTCCCGCACCGAGTCCGGCAACTCCTCGCCTGCCATCCGCTGCAGGTCCGGCTTGTAGTCGAACAGATCGAGGTGCGACGGCGCTCCCGACATGCAGAGGTAGATGACCCGCTTCGCCTTGGGGGCAAAGTGCGGCAGGTCGGGGAGGCCCCCGAACGCCTCCGAGCCGGTCTGCACGGCGCCGAGGTCCTCGCGGAGCAGCGTTGCCAGCGCCGCGAAGCCGAGGCCGGTCCCGCTGGCACGGAAGAACGAGCGCCGGGTCATCAGGCTTGCGTATTCGTCTCTCGGGTCCGCCATTTCGCTTCCATCCCTTCCCTCTGTTCGGTCGCCTCCGCCGTGGGTCCCGGCCCGGGAGCCTGCGGCGCCGAGCGCGACGCGCCGTAGAACGGTGCAGACTCCTAGCAGGGTTGGTTGGGCACCAGGCGGAGCCGTCAGGCGACGAATGGTGGGCTAGTGCTGCGTCAGGACCTCGTCGAGATTGAGAATCAGGCTGGCCACGGCGGCGTGTGCGGCCAGCTCAGCGACGTCGAGGCCCTCGTTCCGCGGATGCTCGCCGTGGCTCAGCAGCTCGAGCGCCGCGTCGTGGTCGCTGCGGTATCTCTCGCCAAACGCCGCGAGGCTGTTGAGGAGTACCTCGAGCTCGGCCTCGGAGGGTCGCCGGGCGGTAGCCATCCGGAAGGCGAAGCCCAACCGGTCCGCGGCCGCCGGGCCGCCCTCCGTGAGCATCCGCTCCGCGAGCATCCGCGCGGCCTCGAGAGCGGTCACGTCGTTCATCAGGTTCAGCGCCTGGAGCGGCGTGTTCGTCGGGTCGGTTCCGACGTGCGGGTTGTCCCGGTCGGTGACGTCGAAGAGCGACATCGCCGGCGGCAGCACGCTGCGCCGCACGTAGGTGTAGAGGCTGCGCCGGTAGAGGTCGTCGCCCTCGGCCTGCTCGTAGGTGCCGAACTGGCTCGCCCACAGCCCGTCGGGCTGGTACGGCTTCACGGACGGACCGCCGATCTTCTCGACGAGCAGACCGGAGACGGCCAGAAGCTGGTCGCGCAGCATCTCGGCCGGCAGGCGGTAGCGCGGCCCGCGTGCCAGCAGCCGGTTGTCCTGGTCTCGCTCGAGCAGCTCCGGCGTGACGGTCGACGCCTGGCGGTAGGTCGCGCTGGTGACGAGGAGCCTCTGCATCGCTTTCAGGTCCCAGCCGGTCCTCACGAACTCGGTGGCCAGCCAGTCGAGCAGCGCCGGATGCGAGGGCAACTCGCCCTGCGAGCCGAAGTTGTCGGCGCTCTTCACGAGCCCGGTGCCGAAGAGCATCTGCCAATAGCGGTTCACCGCGACCCGCGCCGTCAAGGGATGCGACGGGTCGACCAGCCACAGGGCCAGTCCGAGCCGGTTGTTGGGGGCGTCCGCGGGCATCGGCGGCAGCCACGCGGGCGTCGCACGCGCCACCCGCTCGCCGGGCCGGTCGTAGTTGCCGCGGACCAGCAGGTGGGCGTCGCGCGGCTCCGGCAGCTCCTGCATCACCATCACGGTCGGGAAGGTGTTGCGGAGCGCGGCTCGTTCCCGGCGGGCGGCTCTCAGCTCGTCCAGGAGCTTGCCCACCGTGACGTCCGGCTTCGGGTAGCGGGGCGGCGTCACGCCGGGCCGTTCGCGCCGCCGCGCCTCGATGCGGGCCGCGTCGATCCGATCGTTGGCCTGGTGGGCGAGGAAGTACGAATCGATCTTGCGCGCCTGCCGCGGCGTCCGCTCCGCGGGGGGAAGGGCCGCGATCTCCCCGAGGGAAGCGGGCTCCGCAAGCGCGGCGATCCGCTCCGGCGGCAGGGCCCGGTCGTACGCGCGGACGTCCCAGATCGATCCCCGGAATCGTTCGGGGCCTCCGCCGGCGCCGATGCGCAGGGGATGCTCGGTCGGGTCCTGCGGACCGAGGCCGTTGAAGAGCACGTGGAGCCTCTGCGGTGCGCCGTCCACGTAGAGGGCGATGCCCTCGATCTGCCGTGAGCCGTCGTAGGTCGCCGCCACATGGCGCGGGCCGTCCAGGGCCAGGGGCTCCGCGGTCTCGACGTGTCCCGAGTCGTTGTCCATCCAGAGGCCGGTGTTGCCGCCGACGAGGTTGAGCTGCAGCTTGCCGTCGACGAGGAGCAGGCTGAAGCCCTGCCCCCGCGGCGTGTCGAGGAGCGTGCGCGTGACGACGGGGCCGGTGGCCGCGTCCGGCTCGATCCAGGCCGCGAGGGTCATCGCCCGCCCGCCGCCGTAGACCCCGTCGAAGGCGTTGTCGTCGGGGTCCTGCAGGTAGGCGTCGAGCGTCTTCGGGCCGCGGCGGCCGGCCGAGCCGCCGTCCACGTAGCGCCGGCCGTCGAAGTGGCGCTCCTTGGCGGACGCCAGCGGGAAGTGGGCGGTCAGGCCCTCGTCGGGGGATCCGACGATCGGATCGGCGGCGCCCAGCGACTGCTCCCACGCTCGCTGCGCTTCTTCGATTGCGGGCCGCAGCTCTGCGAGTTGCGCCTCGGCGGCCGCGATGCGATCCTCGATCGCCCGCAGCTTGTCCTGTTGCTCCGGCGTCGGGGCGTAGACCAGCGGCGGCGTGTTGCCGGTCTTCTGCCCGATGCCCGACTCGGCGATGCTGTTGAAGTAGGCGAAGAGCTGGTAGAACTCCTTCTGCTTGATGGGGTCGAACTTGTGGTCGTGGCAGCGGGCGCAGCCCACGGTCAACCCCATCCAGACGGTGCCGGTCGTCGAGACGCGGTCGACTACGTTCTCGACGAAGAACTCCTCCGGGATGATGCCCATCTCGGAGTTCATGCGGTGGTTGCGGTTGAACCCGCTGGCGATGTGCTGGTCGAGCGTCGCGTCGGGCAGCAGGTCGCCGGCGAGCTGCTCGATGGTGAACCGGTCGAACGGCAGGTTGCGGTTGAAGGCGTCGATGACCCAGTCGCGCCAGCGGGACATGTCGCGGCGCTGGTCGGCGAAGTAGCCGGAGGAATCGGCAAAGCGCGCCGCGGCCAGCCAGGATGCCGCCATCCGCTCGCCGTAGCGGGGCGACGCCAGCAGGCGGTCGACCGCCTTCTCGTAGGCGTCCGGCGAGTCGTCGCCCAGGAAAGCGGCTACCTCGCCGGGGGTCGGCGGCAGCCCGGTCAGGTCGAGTGTCACCCGCCGCAGGAGCGTCGCGCGGTCCGCCTCCGGAGACGGGCGCAGCCCCTCGCGCTCCAGGCGGTCGAGGACGAACGCGTCAATCGCGTTGCGGGGCCACGCCGCATCGCGCACTGCCGGCGGAGCGGGCCGCACGGGCGGGAGGAACGACCAGTGCGGTTCGTACTGCGCGCCCTGCTCGATCCAGCGGGTGATCAGCGCCACCTCGCGGGGCTCGAGCGGTTCCTCGCGGAAGGGCATGCGCCGTTGGGGATCGGTCGCGGTGATGCGGTGCATCAGGGCGCTGCCCTCCGGGTCGCCAGGCGCAATCACGGCCAGCGGGCCCTGCGACGGCGTGGTGCGGGTCGCCGCCTTGCGGACGGCGTCCGCGTCGTCGAGGCGCAGCCCCGCCCGCCGGGTGCCGGAATCGGGGCCGTGGCACGTGTAGCACTTGTCCGAGAGGATCGGGCGAATGTCGCGGTTGAACCGAACGGTTTCGGGAAGGGGCTCGGGCTCGGGGGCCGCGTTCTGGGCGAGGAGGCCCCAGGTGGAGCAGGCCACGACGGCCGACAGCGCAACCAGCCGGGCGCCGTGCCGAAGGCTGCTCGTGGAGCGAGGGACGATACGCATGCGTCTCAAACCCCCTGGAAGCGGAACTCGGCGCACGGGCCTCCGCAACGCACCTTAGAGGACGGGCCGTCGCAGCGTCAACGGCGGGTGAGAACGGCGGTGGGGCGTGGGCGCTCCGCCCGTCCGCCGGGCCGCCAATCGTCGCCAGCGGCTCCGCTCGGCGCCCAGCCATGCCTGCTCGGAGTCTGCACCGTTCTACGGCGCAGCCTCATGGGCGCCGGCCGTGCCCTCCGGTGCCGGGTCGAGCGTCCGCGGGGCGTCGGCGCCCTTCCGCAGCGCCTTCAGCTTCGACGCGATCTGGTTGGCGGCGTTCTCGTTGTAGCTGCGTACGCGACCCCCGACGAGAAACGCCTCGATGACCAGGACGAAGAACGGAAAGATCAGCGGAATGCCGAAGAACAGCACCATCGAGACGATCCAGTACGGAATGAAGCAACACACGTAGAGGATGCCCAGCAGGTTCTGCCCCAGGTAGAAGCGGTGCGCACCCAGCCCGCCCAGGAAGAGACACAGCAGGACCGCCACCGTCGTGTCCTTCCGCCGGTTGTTGAGATCGGCCAGGAACAGCGCTCGCTCGCTCTCCGTCAGATCCTGCATCGCCAGGACGCCACTGCCGTCGGACATGGTGTCTCTCCTTCGTGGTCGAGCCCCGCGAGCCCGGATCCTACCGGATGTCGGCCCCGCCCGTCGCAGTCTGTAGTCCCCTTGACGTTCTACCCATCTCTTTGATAGTCATTCTACCTGGAGGTGCGCCTTGGCCAGACCGCCGGCACGCGAGGACCAGCTCGGACTGCTGCAGGGGACCCTGGACATGCTGATCCTGCAGACGCTGCGCCGGGGTCCGGCCCATGGGCACCAGATCGCCACGACGATCGAGCGGACGTCGAGGGATGCGTTTCAGATCGACCATGGATCGCTGTATCCGGCGCTCCACCGCCTGCTGAAGCGAGGTTGGATCACCGGGACGTGGGGCACTTCGGCGAACAACCGGCGAGCGAAGTTCTACGCCCTGACCCGGTCCGGCCGCCGGCAGCTCGTGCGGGAGGCGACCCGCTGGGAGCGGGTGGTCGAGGCGGTCGGACGGGTCATGCGGCCGGCCGACGCGGACGGGGGGACGCGATGACGCTGCCGCTCTGGCTCTGCCGGCTCGTGCCCTACCTGGCCCGCCGGCAGGCCGATGCCGACGTCGCGGAGGAGCTCCGACTCCACCTGGAGCTGGAGCAGGAGCGGCAGCGCGACGCCGGCGCCGAGGACCCCGACGCCCGGCGCGCAGCCCGTCGAACGGTGGGCAATGCGATTCTCATTCGCGAACGCACGCGAGACGTGTGGGGCTGGCGCTGGCTGGACGATCTGGCTCGCGACGTGCGCCACGCGGTTCGCGCCCTGCGCCGAAGCCCCGGCCTCTCGGCCACGGTGGTGATCGTGTTGGCGCTCGGCATCGGCGCCAATACGGCGATGTTCAGCATCGTCCACGGCATGCTGCTCCGGCCGCTGCCGTATCCGGGCGGCGAGCGCCTCGTGCGCCTCGGTCGGGAGCCTCGCGGGATGGCGGGAGCACCCGTGTATCTGAGCGCTCGCGAGATCGAGCGCGTGCAGGAGGCCGCCGGATCGTTCGAGGAGGTCGGCGCCTACGGCGCGTTCACCTTCGAGTGGTCCAGTCCGGACGGAAGCCTTCCGTGGGGCGCACCGGTCTCGCCGGCCCTGTTGCGGCTGCTCGGGGCGACGCCGCAGCTCGGCCGTCTCTTCACCGACGGTGAAGCGCGTCCCGGTGCCGACGGGGTCGTGCTGCTGAGCCACCGCGCCTGGGTCCGCCGCTTCGGCGCGAAACCGGAGGTAGTCGGCACGGTCGTCACCGTCAACACCGAGCGCCGCACCGTGGTGGGCGTGCTGGCGGAGGGTTTCCATTTTCCGACGCCCCGCGAGGAGGTCTGGACGCCCTACGTGCTGCGACCGGACGAGCCGACCGCCATCGTGCTGGGACGGCTGCGGGAGGGAGTCTCGACCGAGCGGGCGGCTACCGAGCTCCGCACCATCCTGCAGACGATGGAGCTCAGCTACACCGTCGCGCAGAGGCGGGGGGAGATTGCGATCCGGATGGCGCTGGGCGCCCGCCGCGGCGACGTCCTGGCGCTGGTGATGCGGCAGGGGGCGGCGCTCGTGGCAACGGGCGCCATCGTCGGCCTCGCGGCCGCAGCGGCCGGCAGTCGCATTCTGCAGACCTTCCTCTTCGGTGTCGCTGCCGACGACACGCTGACGTTCGTGGCGGCGCCGCTCGTGCTGATCGCCGCGGCTCTCCTGGCCTGCTACGTGCCGGCGCGACGCGCGACGCGCATCGCTCCGATGGAAGTCCTTCGCTCCGAGTAGACGCGTTGGCGCCCCGCCAACCGCCGCTACAATGCGCCACGGGAAGGACGAGCAGCGGCGCTTGGCCAGGACCAACTCCATCGGCGAGCTCAACGAGCGCTCCTTGCATCGGTCCCTCAAGGCCCGCTATGCCGCCGGCGGCAACGCGACCGAGCAGACTATCGACGGGTTCGTTGCCGACGTGGTCGTCGGCGACCGGATCGTCGAGGTGCACACGGGCAGCTTCGCGCCGCTCAAGCGGAAGCTGCCACGCCTGCTCGCGCGGCACCGGGTCACGCTGGTGCACCCCATCGCCCGGGATCGGTACATCGTCAAGGCGTCGACCGACCCGCTCGCACCCGCGAAGCGGCGCAAGTCGCCCAAGCACGGATCGGTGTTCGAGGTCTTCTCGGCCCTCGTCAGCATCCCCGCGCTGCTCGCGCACCCCAACCTCACCCTGGAGGTCCTGCTCACGGTCGAAGAGGAGGTTCGCGCGGTCAACGAGGGCCGCAGCCGCTGGCGCTACGCCTGGGTCCGGGTGGACCGTCGGCTGGTGGACGTTGCCGCAACGTGCTGCATCGAATCGATGGCGGATCTCTTCGCGATGCTCGACGCGGAGCTCCCCGAGCGGTTCACCACCGACGACCTCGCGGCGGCCATGCGGTCGCCGCGCCGGCTGGCCGGGCAGGCGGCGTTCTGCTTCCGCGAAGGGGGCGTCAGCGAGGTCTGCGGCAAGCGCGGCAACGCGCTGGTCTATCGACGCGTCCGCCACCCGTGAGTCGGCGCGAGTTCAGTCCCGCCGCGGAGCCTCCTCGGCCAGGCGGGCTTCCAGCTCTTTGATCTTCCGGAGGGCGGTAACGCCGAAGATGAAACCCATCGTGCCGAGAATGAGCCCGGTCATGCCGAAGACCATCCCCATCAATCCGAATGTGCTCATGAACTTCTCCCGCCCTATCGTAAGTGACTTGCCGCGGGCTTACACTGTCAGTTGGGAGTGAT
>JAGWAJ010000033.1:18177-19296 GCA_021296475.1 Acidobacteriota bacterium | reverse complement strand
GCATCCGCATCGCGGCCGTTGCCCTTGTCGCCTCGTTCGGCGCGGGGGTCGTCGCGGGAGCCGCCTCGGCGCAGGAAGTTCGGGTGGCCTACGTCGAGGCCACCGACCCGGCCGGGCAGCCGGTCACGGATCTCGATCCGGGCGCGTTCCGGGTGATGGAGGGCGGGAAGGAAGCGAGAGTCCTCGCGGTCCGGAGCGCCCGGGAGCCGATGAAGATCGCGTTGCTCGTCGACAACGGCGCCGCGATGCGCGCCGGTCACGCGGTCGTTCCCTTGCGCGACGCGGTCGCCGCGTTTCTCGAGGCGCTGCCGCCGCAGCACGCCGTCAGCCTGGTCACGATCGGGGGCCAGGTGCGTCGCCGCGTCGACTTCACGACGGATCGGCGGGAGCTCGTCGAGGCGGGGCGCGCCCTCTTCGCCGACGAGGTGGGCGGCGTCCGGTTCGTCGACGGCATCCGGGAGACGCTCGATCGACGGTACGAGGGTGACGAAGCATGGCCCGTGTTCGTCTCGCTGCTCGGCGATGGGCCCGAGGCGAGCGCGTTCCTGCCCGACTGGCACGCGTTCGCGAACAGCCGCCGCTACCGGCGCTTCGTCAACGGACTCCGGGCGGCCGGCGTGACGGTACACGCCGTGCAGTGGTCCGCGGCGGGGCGCAACCGACCCGACTCGGCAGTCGATTTCGCGGTCGACCTTGCCCAGAACACCGCGGGCCGCTACGCAGCGGTGGTGGTCGCCAACCGGATGGCGGACGCGATGGCGAAGCTCGCATCGGACATCGGGGCCCATTACGACGAGGCTTCCCATCTCTACGTCGTCGCCTACGAGCGCCCCGATCCGCCGGCAGATCTCGTCACGGTCCGCGTGCCGCGGCCGGACGTTGCGCTGCACGCCTTCCCCGACCGGCGCATCGACAGGTAGCCTTCGGCGACTCGGCGAAGGGAAGACCGGACCGGGCCGCTCAGCCGCGGTAGCGGCGCGATCCGCCGTCGCGGTGCCAGAGCCGCAGCATGAGGCGCCTGCGCTCCGGATCGTCTACGTAGGCGGTACGTCCGTGGCCGCACCAGCGGTTGTTGACGAACTGCAGCTCGCCCGGCCGGAGGGTGAACTCGCAGCACAG
>JAGWAJ010000033.1:4257-18097 GCA_021296475.1 Acidobacteriota bacterium | reverse complement strand
GGGATGGTGAAGTGCGTGTAGCGGCAGCGGAGGTCGGGCCGCAGCTCGAAGACGGGGAAGAAGACGGTCTGCGGTTCGTTCGGCCAGTAGTCGCCCTGCCGGTCCTGATGGAAGGGGCGGTAGAGGCGTTCGAGCAGCCGCGTGTGCTCCGCGAGCAGTACGTTGTGGACGGAGCAGAAGCTCACGAAGCGGCTCGCCCCACCCTCGCGGGCCGAGCGGAGGCAGAGCAGACTGACATGGTCCGGCGGCGTGCGGTTGAAGGAGTTGTCGACGTGCGGCGGCTGGGCGACGTTGGTGCGGAATCCGCGGACCCCGATCTGCTTCTTCACTCCGGTGTCGGTCACTTCCACAAGGATTCGGCCATCGAGGGTCTGGACCACGGGGCGGCCGACCATGCCCGCGAGCAGCCAGAACACGGCCTCGATCTGCGGGCGGCCCGCCAACTCCTCGATCGGGATCCGGTCCACCACGACGACGCCGGGGCCTTCCTCCAGGCGCCGGCGCACCTCGCCGAGCAGGTCGCGGCACGCGTCGAGCTCGTAGTCCGCGGGGTCGAGCAGGCAGGTCGGCACCGGGTCGCGCTGCAGCGCGCGGGCGAGCTGCTCGATCTCGTCGAGACAACTCGAGGGGATCGCGATCCTCCAGTCGCTCTCGCGCATCGTGCGCCGGGTCCAGGCCCGCGGGCCGGTAATCGGCTCGCGGATCATGGGCGGCGGCGCCGGGTGCCGGAGGGCGGCGGGCTCTCGGCGGGACACTCGATCAACGCGTGCGGGAGTGCTCGCGAAAGAAAGAGACGATTCGCTGGCTGGTCCCGCGCGGGTAGATGTGGGCGCCGCCGTGGATCCAGGTCATGACCGGCGCGGCCGTGCCGGCTCCGTGCACGGTGCAGCCGGCTCCGCACGGCGTCGGTCCGGCGCCGTCGTTCACGTCGTTCACGCCCTCCAGGTCGTTCACTTCAAGGGCGATCGCGATCGCGGCCTGCTGATCCGAGAAGCGGACCACCCGATCGCGTTCCCCGCCGATGTGCAGGACGGGTCGGGCCTCCGTCGGCCGCACCGAGGGACGGAGACGGGCCGCCACCGGGGCATACGCGGCAAACACCCCGGGCCGCTCCGCCCACAGCAGGTAGGTGAACATCCCGCCGTTCGAATAGCCGGTCGCGTAGATGCGATCGTCGTCGACGCGGTACGTCTCACGCAGCGAACGGAGCGCCACGTCGACGAGCTCGAGGTCCCGGTCGTCGCCGCCGCGTTCCACCTGCCAGCCGGGGAGGCCGCGGCGCGTCACGAGTCCCTGAAAGTACACGACGATCGCGTCGGGCCAGGCGGCGTGCACCGCGGTGTGCTGAAAGTTCTGCGCGTTGTCGCCGAACCCATGGAACGCCAGCACCAGCGGCGCCGCTTCCTCTCCCGATGACGCGGGAGCGTAGACGATGGCTTCGCGCGTCTCGCCGTCCACCTGCCACCGCATGACCTCCTGCGCCGCGGCGTCGCGGGCGCCGAGAATCAGCAACAGACCGGCCAGGGCCGCGTGCATCGGACGCGTTCTCATCGCTACCTCCACGTTCGCTGACGACGGTACTTGCCTGGGATCGCGGTATTCGCGGGTCGCGGACGCCGGCGGCAAACGAGAGAACGGGCGCGAGAAGGAGTCCGACAGCGAGGGTCTTGCGACCGGCAGGCCCCGGGTTCCGGATCGACGTCCCGCAACCCGGCAACGACGGCGGGCGCGTGTCCCGGCGCCGCTGGGGGACAGGGGGCAGGCGCGGGTCTCCCGGCGCCTGCCCCGAGTAGCGCGACCTCCGTCAGTCGTTGGTCATGTCCGCCGGCGCCGGCCAGCGGTCGTCGATGGGCTTCGACGGGTCCGCCGTGATCTTGAGGTCGGCGCAGTGGTGGTAGGAGTAGCCGCCCGGCTGGTTGTACACGTGGTCGGCCATGAACTGAATCACCTGCAGCGTGCACTTCTCGCAGTTGATGTTCGGGATGGGGATGTCGGCCTCCCAGGGATCCATCGGGGTCTCGGGCCGGAACGACGCGCGCTGGTCCCCCTCCGGGTAGTGCCGGAACAGCCCGTCGGCGAGGATCGGGACCTGCGGCGGGCTCTGGATTACGCCCCAGACCGAATAGAGGCCCCGGTCCGTGTACTTCTCGACCGCGGTCGGATCCGCCGGCAGCTCGTTGCGGGAGTTCACCGAGAGCGCGACGCGGTAGTGACCCGAGTGGAAGATCGTTTCCTGGATCCTCAGGTGCAGGTCGGACCCGCCGGTGACCTCGGTGACGATGCCGGACAGAATCTCGCTGTTGTCGCCGTTGGGGTTGCCGCCGCACGGTCCGACCTTCTGCGGGTCGCCGAGGGCGTTCATTACGATCCAGGGCGGCGGTTCCACCAACTGGAAATGCGCGTGCGCAGCGGCCGGCGGCAGCACGAGTGCGACGGCCAACGCGAACAGGAAAGGCAGCAGATGACGCTTCATAACTCTCGTCCTCCTCGATAGACCCGGCGAGCCGATGAACGGCGATCTCCGGCACAGAGAGCGCGCCGGAACGGGATATGACACCCCGAGCGTGCCCGTATTGTAGCCGCGCTCGTCAACCGATGATCCAGCCCCCCAGTCCCTTGCGAACGGACCTCCGACGGCCCCGACCTTCGGGCCGGTGCGGGTGCGTCGGTCGGTTGCACCAGGGAGACTGCCCCGAACGCGCGCTGCGGTCAGCGGGCGATGACGTCGAGCAGCGCCTGCTGCCGCTCGCTCCGCACCACGTCGAGCGCCCACGCCAACGCCGCCGGCGGGCGAGCAGGACTACTATGATGGCAGTGATGGCGCTACTTCCTCACGGTCGTCGCTCGTCCCCCGTGGCGTGGTGCCTCCCGTTCCTCGTTGCGGGCCTCGCCGCGTGCGGCGGCGGGGACGCTCCCCCCGGAGCTGCCGAGGCTTCCTCCTGCGTCGGGTGTCATCGCGAGGCGACGCCCGGTGTCGTCACGGACTGGGAGCTGAGCCGGCACAGCGCGGCAGGCGTCGAGTGCAGCCTGTGCCACGGCGACGGGCACCGCACGGCGGACGACGTCGCCCTCGTCCGGATGGCGACCGTCGATGTGTGCGCGGACTGCCATCCGATCCAGGCCGAGCAGTTCACGGGCGGCAAGCACGCCCTGGCGTGGGCCAGCATGAACGCGATGCCGACGACGCACTGGCTGCCAATGGCGCTCACCGAGGGCATGAAGGGCTGCGGCGGGTGCCACCGGGTCGGGATCAAGACCGAGGACGACATGCGGCAGCTACGGGCCGACGGCGCCACGTTCGGCCTGGCGTCGTGCGACGCCTGCCACACCCGCCACCTGTTCTCGGTGGCGCAGGCGTGCCGGACGTGCCACATGGGCATCGACCACCCGCAGTGGGAGATGTACTCGTCGTCGAAGCACGGCGTGCGGCACCTCCTGAAGCAGAACGGTACGCTGCCGGACGAGGCCGCGGCGCCCACCTGCCAGACGTGTCACATGCCGCAGGGAGACCACGAGGTCCGGACCGCCTGGGGGTTCCTGGCCGTGCGCCTGCCTTTGTCCGAGGATCCGGCGTGGGCGGCCGACCAGACGACCATCCTGCAGGCCCTCGGCGTCCTGGACCCCGAAGGCAACCCGACGCCGCGCCTGGAGGTCGTAAAGCAGGCCGACGTCGCCCGGTTGACCCAGGAGGACTGGCAGCGCGAACGGGATCGCATGATCGCGGTCTGCGAGGAGTGCCACTCGGGCAACTTCGTGCGCGCGGAGCTCCAGAAGGGCGACGACATGATCCGGGAGGCGGACCGCCTGCTGGCCGGAGCCATCCGCATCGTCGCCGATCTCTACGCCGACGGCGTGCTGCGCAAGCCGGACCACTACGCCTACGACTACCCGGACCTACTGGCGTTCCACGACGCGCCGTCCGTGATCGAGCAGCGCCTGTTCAGGATGCACCTGGAGCACCGGATGCGGACGTTCCAGGGCGCCTTCCACAACAATCCCGACTACTCCCTGTGGTACGGCTGGAGCGAGATGGTGCAGGACCTGACCGAGATCAGGACGCAGGCCGAGGAGCTGCGCGCGCGCCGCTAGACGGCGGCACGGAGCCTCGTCGATGACCGGCGCCGACCTCAGCCTGGGCGTCCTCGCCGTTGCGGCCCTTGTGCTCATCGCGGTCGTGGTCCGCCGCCCCGAGGCGGCGGCCACGCTCGGGGGCCGGATCGCCGCCTTCGCGGCCCTCTTCGCGCTGCCCGGGCTCGTGCTGCTGGGCGGCGCGGTCCGGCACTACGAGCAGGCCAAGACGACGACGTTCTGCCTGTCCTGCCACGGCATGGAGCCCTGGAGGCAGAGCCTCCTCATCGACGATCCGCGGTTCCTGCCGGCGGCGCACTACCAGAACCGGCGCATTCCCGTGGACCGCGCCTGCTACACCTGTCACACGAACTACACGATGTTCGGCGGCGTCGACGACAAGGTGCGGGGCGTGCGGCACGTGTGGCACGCCGTGTGGGGGACGGTCTCCGATCCCGTCGAGCTGTACGAGCCGTTCGAGAACCGCGCGTGCCTCGCCTGCCACCAGGGCGGCCGCTCCTACGAGGAGCAGGCCGCCCATGCACGCTTTCTGGCCGACCTGCGGGAGGGGACGAGGTCCTGCGTCATGTGCCACAACCTGGTACATGAAGTGGCGCAACTCGACCGGTTCCCGCGCTGGGACCCGGGGACCGCACGATGAGCACGAGGAGCCGGGTGGGCCTGCCGCGGCTGCCGGGGGGACTGCCCGGCCGGCTGCGGCTGTCCGGCCTGCTGATCGTGTCGGGACTCGGCGTGGAGCTGGCCACGTTCTTCTGGAACCACCCGGTCTCGTTCTTCCTGTTCGCTGTTCCGGGCGCGGCGCTCATGGGTGCCGGCATGTTGCTCTACCTGTGGTCCGTGGTGACCGGCGTCGAGTGAGTTCGCCTTGCTCCAGCGGAGTTCCCGTCCAGCTTCTGCCCGCCTACAATGCCCTCGTGGAAGCCGCGCTCGCGACCGCCCGGCTGCACGACTACTCCGGCGTTCCCGTCCGCGTCGTAGACGCCGAGCACCTGGTTGCGCTGGCCTTGCAGGCCGGCGGCGCGCGGCGCCGCGAGAGGGCTTGGCAGCTCCTGGAAGCGGGCGCCGTGGACCGGGAACGGCTGCGACGGATACTGGCCACGCACGACATCGCGGCAGAGCTCCCGGACGATGCCTGATCGGTTGCCGCAGGAGGTGAAGAACCTCCTGGAACGAAAACGGGCCTGGCACCGGGCACAGGCCGCGGCGCCGTTGCAGGAGAAGGTGCGCGTCCTCCTGGAGTTGCAGCGGCAGGATCTGCCCCTCATCGCCCAACAGCGTCCGCTCCGGCCTTGGGAGCGGCCGTGGGACGTGACCCCGTAGGCCGGTCGTAGCACCCGGCCGCCGCGGCGGTTCGACGATGCCGAGGAACGAGTCTCTCAGGCGGGACCTCCTGGAGATGGCTGCGCTGGACCGCGTCACGCGGGCCGAGCTCGCCGCCTCGGGCAGCCTGTTCGACGCCGGCTACGAGCCCCGGATGGCCCGCGTCCATGCGCGGAACGCGCAACGCCTGCGGCGGGTGATCGAGTCCGTCGGATGGCCGGGGACGGACCTCGTCGGTCCCGACGGTGCAGAGGCTGCCTGGCTGATACTGCAACACGCGATCGCCGAGCCCGACCTGCTCCGCAGCGCGTCAGCTCTCCTCCAGGCGGCCGCGCGGGAGGGCAGGGCGGACCCAGCCCACGCGGCCATGCTCGAGGACCGGATCCGGTTCTTCGAGGGCCGGCCCCAGCGGTACGGGACCCAACTCGATTGGGACGCCGAGGGGAATCTCTCTCCAGGCGAAGTGGAGGACCCGCATCGGCTGGCCGAGCGCCGACTCGCCGTCGGCCTCCCGCCGCTGGAGGAACAGATCGAGAAGGCGCGCAGCCGGGCGAAGGCCGAGGGGGAGCGGCCGCCGGCAGCTCATCAGGCGTACGTGAGAGCGCGGGAAGAATGGGCGGCAAGGGGCGGCTGGCGCGGCGGGTGAGTCCACGGTCGGCGCTCTCGCCGGGTTGCGCAACCGTGCCTGCCGAGCTATGTTGCGCGAGGCGGATCAGGAGCGGCCGTTGGCGGCGAGCACGCCGTTCACGTCCGCGCCCGTGTCCAGGATCGTCTGTACGACATCGATGTGGCCCTCGCGCACCGCGAAGAACAAGGGCGTGAAGCCCGTGGGCGTCGGGGGACATCCAGTCGGTCCGGCAGCCCGCCTGTGAAGACGGTGACGGCATGAAACGACTGGCTGGCGCGTTCGTGGCGGCCTGGGCGTTGTCCGTCGGCGGGGCGAGCGGGAGCGTCGGGGCGCAGGAGGACGCGCCCTCGATGTCCGGCGCCGAGCTCCGAGAGGTGCTCGACACGTACTGCGTGGCGTGCCACAACGAGCGGCTCCGGACGGCCGACCTGCTGCTCGACCGGGCGGACACGCATCGCATCGCCGCCGGCGCGGAGGTGTGGGAGAAGGCAATCCGCAAGCTGCGCGGAGGGCTGATGCCGCCGGCGGGTCGGCGGCGGCCGGACGCGGTTACCGTCGACCGCGTCGTTGCCACGCTGGAAGGAGCCATCGACCGTGCGGCCGCGGCCGACCCCGATCCGGGGCGTCGCACCCTGCACCGCCTGAACCGGACGGAGTACGGCAACGCGATCCGGGACCTGCTGGCGCTCGAGATCGACGTGACCTCCGTGCTGCCGCCCGACGACTCGAGCTTCGGCTTCGACAACATCGCCGAGGTCCTCAACGTCTCGCCGTACATGCTGGAGCGCTATCTGTCCGCCGCCCTGAGGATCAGCCGGGCCGCGGTCGGGGATACGTCGATCGCGCCCACGGCCTCGACATACAGCGTCGCCCCCGATCTGTCCCAGGACTACCACGTCAACGGGCTGCCGTTCGGGACGCGCGGCGGGACGGTGATTCGCCACACGTTCCCGGTCGACGGCGAGTACGACATTCGGGTCCGGCTCGCTCGAACCACCTGGGGAACCGTGCGCGGGCTGGCGCTCGTGCAGCCGGTGGACGTCCGCCTGGACGGCGTGCTCGTGGAGCGGCTCGAGGCCGGGGGCATCGGCCGCTACTTCGGCCAGGATGTCCGGGGCCACGATCTCGATTCGCACCTGGTGGTGCGGGTCCCGGTGACGGCCGGCCCGCACGAGATCACCGTTACCTTCCCCAAGCGGAGCCACGCACAGCGGGAGACGGGGGGCATCGAGTTTCGGCCGGGATCCCGGCCGCTGCTGCGGAAGCCGTACATCGCGAGCAACGTCAGCTACGGTAGCGTTTCCGGGCTGCCGCAGGTCCACCGGGTGTTCGTCGAGGGGCCGTATCGCGCCACCGGCGCCGGGGACGCGCCGAGCCGACGCCGCATATTCGTCTGCCGTCCTGCGACCGCGGCCGAGGAAGCTCCCTGCGCCGAGGAGATCGTCGGCGCGCTGGCCCGGCGCGCGTATCGCCGGCCGCCTACCGAGGCCGAGGTGCGGGAGCTGCTCGCTCACTACGAGACCGCACGACGGACGGCGGGGTTCGAGTCCGGAATCCAGATGGCGCTGCGCGCGCTGCTCGTGCAGCCGGAGTTCCTGTTTCGTATCGAGGAGGGTCTCCCGGGATCCGCCGCGGGCATTGCCCGTCCGGTCAGCGACCTGGAGCTCGCCTCGCGGCTGTCGTTCTTCCTTTGGAGCAGCATCCCGGACGAGGAGCTGCTGGCGCTGGCGGAAGCCGGACGGTTGCGCGAGCCGGCGGTCCTGGAGCAGCAGGCACGGCGCATGCTCGCCGATCCGCGCGCGGAAGAGCTGGTGAGCAACTTCGCCGCGCAGTGGCTGTACACCCGCAACATGGGCGCCACGTACCCCAACGGGGCCCTGTACCCGGACTACGACGACAACCTGCGGCAGTCGATGCGGCGGGAGACGGAACTGCTGTTCGACAGCATCCTGCGGGAGGATCGCAGCGTCATCGATCTGCTGACCGCGAACTACACGTTCGTCAACGAGCGACTCGCTCGGCACTACGGAATCGAGGGGGTGTACGGGAGCCGCTTCCGGCGCATCGCGTTGGCCGATGACCACCCGCGGGGCGGGCTGCTGGGGCAGGGGAGCCTGCTGACGGTCACCTCCCACGCCACCCGGACGTCGCCGGTGGTCCGCGGGAAGTGGATCCTGGAGAACATCCTCGGGACGCCGCCCCCGGAGCCGCCTCCCGGCGTGCCACCGCTCCAGGACGCGGCCGACCTGTCGCGCCTGACGATGCGCGAGCGCATGGAGCGCCATCGCGCGAACCCCGCCTGCGCGGGCTGCCACAACCAGATGGATCCGCTGGGTCTCGCGCTCGAGTCGTTCGACGCGGTCGGCCATCTCCGCACGGTCCGCGGGAGCTCCGCCGAGCCGATCGACGTCTCCGGTGTCATGCCGGACGGGACGGCGTTCGAGGGAGCGGCCGGGCTGCGCGACATCCTGGTGGGCCGCTCCGACCAGTTCGTGCAGACGCTCACCGAGAAGCTGCTCACGTACGCGCTGGGGCGCGGGGTCGAGTACCGCGACATGCCGGCCGTCCGCGGCATCCTGCGCGATGCGGCAGCGACCGACTACCGCCTTTCGTCCATTGTGTTGGGGGTCGTCCGGAGCGCGCCCTTTCGGTTGCGAAGGGTGTCGGAGCCGGACGCCGATGCGCTGGCGCGCCCTGACGGGCGCGTTGGGAGCCTGCGCGCGCGAGACACTTGCAGCCCCGGTTCTGCGGCGCAGACTCCTGGCCCGGCCGTGACGGCGGAGATTCGCGGCAGACAGACTTGAGGCAGACGGATGTTCATCACGAGAGCGGCCCTGCCGAGGCGGACGGTGCTCCGGGGGATGGGGGCGATGGTGGCCCTGCCGCTGCTGGACGCCATGGCGCCGGCGCTGACCGCGCTGGCCAAGTCCCCGGCGAAGCCCGTGCGGCGCATCGGGTTCGTGTACATCCCGAACGGCGCGGCGATGGATTCCTGGACCCCGGTCGAAACGGGGGAGGGCTTCCGGTTCTCGCCGACGCTGCAGTCGCTCGATCCGCTTCGCGATCAGGTGGTCGTGCTGAGCAACCTGGGCCATGCGAACGCCGAGTCGGAGAACGACGGGGCCGGCGAGCACGCCCGCAGTTCGGCCGTGTACCTGACCGGCGTGCGCGCGAAGAAAACTGCCGGCGTGGAGGTCCGGGCCGGCACCACCGTCGATCAGCTCATCGCGCAGCAGATCGGTCGGGACACGCCGCTCTCGTCGCTGGAGCTGGCGCTCGATTCGGCCGAGTTCGTCGGCGACTGCGATGCAGGATACGCCTGCGCGTACGTCAACACGATCTCCTGGCGGTCGCCGACGCTCCCGCTGCCGATGGAGATGAACCCCCGCGTCGTCTTTGAGCGGCTCTTCGGAGACGGGGCGAGCGCCGAGGAGCGCAGCCGCATCAACCGCGAGAACGCCAGCATCCTCGATGGGATCGGCGCCAAGGTGGGGCGGCTCTCGGGGCGGCTCGGTCCCCGGGATCGGCAGAAGCTGGACCAGTACCTCGACAGCATTCGGGATGTCGAACGCCGCATCCAGTTGGTGGAGAGCCGCAACCGGGAGAATCCGCTGCAGCCGCCCGCGACCCCGCTCGGCGTTCCCGAGACCTTCGACGAGCACATGGCGCTGATGTACGACCTGCAGGTGGTAGCGTTCCAGGCCGACCTGACGCGGGTGACGACCCTGCTCCTCGGACGCGAGACGACCACCCGCACCTATCCGAGCATCGGCGTGCCGGAGGGGCACCACAACCTGTCGCACCATCAGTACAATCCCGAGAAGATCGCGAAGCTGGCCCGGGTGAACGCCTATCACGTGCAGGGCTTCGCGTCGTTCCTCGACAAGCTCCGCGCGACCCCCGACGGCGACGGCTCGCTCCTCGACCACTCGCTGCTGCTGTACGGCGGCGGGATGGCCGATCCGCAAACGCACGCGCACTATCCGCTTCCCGTCGTCCTGGCCGGGGGCGGTGCGGGCGCCCTCAGGGGCGGACGGCACCTCGTCTATCCGCATCGCACGCCGATGTCGAGCCTGTTGCTGAGCCTGCTGGACAAGTTCGGGGCGCCGACGGAGCAGTTCGGCAATGCGGCGGGCGTGACCGAAACGCTCCCGGGCGTGTGAGTGCCGGGGTGTGGCGCAGCCGGGCCTCTGTCGCACCCTGGGTGCGTGGCTTACGGCGCGGGCGGGTCCGTAGTACGCCGGCCTGGAGGCAGGAGGTCGTGAAGCAGGAGGTCGTGATGATGCGCCCGGGTTGGTTCGGTGCGCTGTCGATGCTGGTCTTCCTGCTGACCGCGGGAGGCGCGGCCGTCCAGCCTGGCGAATCGGTCGTGGCAGCCGCCAGGGCAGGGGACTCGGCGACGGTGCGCACGCTCCTGGACGCCGGACGGATGGACGTCGATACCCCCGAGCCGGACGGCACGACCGCGCTCCACTGGGCGGCGCACCGTGACGACCCGGCGATCGTGGAGCTGCTGATCGGCGCGGGCGCGGACGTCAACCTCACCAACGACTACGGCGTGACGCCGCTCTCGCTCGCCTGCACCAATCGGAGCGCGGAGGTGGTGGCCCGGCTCCTCGACGCCGGCGCGGATCCGGAGGTCCGGACCGAAGGCGAAACGGCGCTCATGACGGCCGTGCGCACCGGCAGCGTCGACGTCGTGGAGCTGCTTATCGCGCACGGGGCGGACCTCGCAGCGACGGAGCTCGCAAGCGGTCAGACCCTCCTGATGACGGCCGCGGCCGAGATGCATCCCTCCCTGGTCCGTCTCCTGCTCGCCCGGGGGGCCGACGTGCGCGCCCGCTCGGTCGTCGGCTTCACGCCCCTGTTGTTTGCGGTTCGGGGCGGCGATCTCGAGTCGGTCAGGCTGTTGATCGGAGCCGGTGCCAGCGCCAACGAGAGACTGCCTGCGCCGCGAGGTGCGCCGGGCGCTGCCGGCGCAGGCGACGATGACGATGGTTCGCCTCGGGGAACGACCGCGCTGGTCCTGGCCATCGGGAATGCCCACTACGAGCTCGCGCAGTATCTCCTGGAGCAGGGTGCCGAGCCGAATGCCGACAGCGCGGGGCAGACGGCGCTGCACGCGCTGGTGTCGACGATGAACTGGGAGGGCCTGATGGGGCCGGACGCGGAGGTGACCGGCACCGGCAGGCTCGATGCGCGGGACCTGCTGGCGGTGCTCCTCGCGGCCGGGGCCGACGTGAACGCCGGACTGACGCAGGCGCTCGGCGGAGGCATCATCACGGGCTTCTCCGTGGAGCCACAGGCGATGCTGGGCGTCACGGCGTTTTGGCAGGCGGCCCGTGCCGGCGACATCCGCACGATGCGCGTGCTGGCGGAGCACGGTGCGGACGTCCACCATGCGACGCAACGAGGCACGACGCCGCTCATGGTGGCCGCGGGCGTGGGCTTCACGGACGGGGCCACGCCGGGTTCGGAGGCCGACGCGCTGCAGGCCGTCCGGTTCCTGGTGGACCGCGGTGCCGACATCCATCACCGGCAGGGGACGGACCCCGACTGCACTCCCCGCAACTACACCGGCGGCGGCGGTTCGCGGAACCTCCCCGGCCTGGTGTGCGGGTGGACCGCGCTCCATGGCGCGGCCGTGCGGGGAGCGGACACCATCGTGCAGTTCCTCGTGGACCGGGGCGCCCGGCTGGACGTGCGGGACAAGGCCGGGCAGACGCCGCTCGAGGTGGCGGAGTTCACGTCCCTGAACGCGACCTCCTACGTTCGCGAGAGCACGGCACGGCTGCTGCGCCGCTTGATGATCGAACGGAACCTGCTGCCTGCGCAGTGAACGGTGTCCCACGTAGCCAGATGGCGACCTCCGACATCGCGGATGTCCTGATCATCGGCAGCGGCGCGTCCGGGGGGGCCTTTGCCTGGTCGCTCAGCCAGGTTCCGGGAATCAGGGTCGTGTGTCTGGAGCAGGGCGACTGGGTGGCTCGGCCGTCCGACTCCCGCGCGGAAGGCGGCGGGGAACGTCAGCGGCTGGTGACGCCGCCGCCACGCGAGGGTATTCGTCACTTTGCGAACGGCTACCCGTACGATCACTCCGAGTCGTACTGGCAGCCCATTCTGGGGAACGCCGTCGGGGGCGCCACGGTCCACTACGCCGCGCTGTGGGCCCGGCTGCGCCCTTCGGACTTCGTGGCCGGCAGCCTCTCCGGTGTGGGTGAGGACTGGCCCATCGACTACTGGGACCTGGCGCCGTACTACGATTCCAACGATCGGATGGTCGGCGTATCGGGGATCCCCGGCAATCCTGCCTACCCGCCCAAGCCGGTCGACCTGATGCCTCCCCATCCGCTCAACAAGGCCGGGGAGGTGCTCATCCGCGGCTTCGACCGGCTGGGATGGCACTGGTGGCCGGGCGAGCGGGCGGTGGTGACTGCGCCGCACGAGGATCGGCAGCCGTGCCCCCGGAACTGCGAATCGTGTCACCAGGGGTGCCCCCGAGAGGCGAAGAACAGCTCCGACGTCGTCCACTGGCCCGCGGCGCTGCGGAACGGGGTGGTGCTGAAGACGCAGGCCCGGGTCCGGGAGATCACCGTCGGCGGGGACGGCCTGGCAAGCGGCGCCCTCTACTACGACGCCGACGGCCGGCTTACCGAGCAGCGGGCACGCATGGTGGTCGTGGCCTGCAACGGAATCGGCACCCCGAGGCTGCTCCTCAACTCCAGGTCCCGGTACTTCCCGCACGGCCTGGCCAACGGCAGCGGGCTGGTCGGGAAGGGGCTCATGGGGCACCCCAAGGCCACGGTGGTGGGCTCGTTCGACTACGAGGAGCTGGCGACCCCGGTGCCCGCCAGCACCTTTCTGACGAGCGACGAGTTCTCCGACAGCGCGGACGGCCGTGGATTCGCGCGCGGCTTCTGGATCCTGTCCGGCGCCTACCGCGGGCCCATCGAGGCGGCGCTCGGTGCGAACCCGGAGTCGATCGCCTCGGCCGCTCCCCCCGAGCTGGCCGCGAGTCGGGCTTCCGGACGGGAAGTGCCGTGGGGAGCGGCCCACCACGCCGCGCTCCGGGAGCGGCTCGACCAGACCGTGGCCCTGATGATGTACTGCGACGAGCTTCCCGAGGACTTCAATCGCGTGGAGCTCGATCCCGAGCTCACCGACGATGCGGGCATTCCGGCCCCGAAGCTGTTCTACCGGCGGGGAGAGAACACGCAGAAGATGCTCGACTACGGGATGGAGCGCTGCAAGGAAGTGATGGACGCGGCCGGCGCAACCCGGATCGTCTCGGCGGAGAAGGTGGCTCCCGCGCCCGGACACTACCTGGGCACGGCGCGCATGGGGACCGACCCCGACCGGTCGGTCGTCGATGGCTGGGGCCGGGCCCACGATGTGAGGAACCTGTTCATCATCGACGGCAGCGTGTTCACGACCGCCGCCTCGTTCCGACGTCGACGATACAGGCGATCGCCCTGCGGACGGCGGACTACGTCAAGAGCAACGCGCGGGAGCTGCTGGCCCAGGAGTCTGCGCGGTAGGGCGGCGCGGACCCTGTAGGCTTGGCTGGGCGCCAGGCGGAGCCGTCAGGCGACGAATGGCGGCCTGGAGCGGAGGCCGCTGGCTGGGGCGAAGGGAACGTGCGGACCATGGCGAATGGCGCGAAGACAGACGCAAGCCGACGGGGTACACACCGTTTCCCCGAATCGCCGATCTCCAGGCGGAAGTTCATCCAGGGTGCGGTCGGGGTCTCGGCGGCGGCGGCCGGTGCGGCAGCGTTGCCCGCGAAGGCCCGGGGCAGCACCT
>JAGWAJ010000033.1:439-4242 GCA_021296475.1 Acidobacteriota bacterium | reverse complement strand
TGCAGGTGACGACGCGAGGGCTTACGAGGTCCTGACCCCGGCGCAGGGACTCGTGTTGGCGGCGGTCCTCAACCGCATCATCCCCGCCAACGATGTGATGCCCGGCGCCGGCGACGTGGGGGTTGCCCGGTTCATCGATGGCGTGCTCGTGGATGCGCCGCACCTGAGACCGCGCGTCATCGCGTTGCTGAACGAGGCGGATGCCCGGGAGCGGTTCGCGAGCCTGTCCGAAGCAGAGCAGGACGGCCGGCTTCGGGAGATGGCGCGGCACGAGCAGGACGCGTTCGACGCGCTGTTGCGGGCCGCCTACACCGGGTACTACAGCGAGTCCAGGGTGCTGGCGGCCATGGGGCGGAGCTCGAACGCCGACTCGGCGAGCCCGCCGGCACCCTTCGACACCCGCCGGCTCGACGCCGTTCGGAAGCGCGGACCGAAGTACCGGGATGTCGCCACCGCGCGCAGGACGGCACCCGGTGGGCGGTCGTGACGACGGTGTCCCGGCGCCCGGCCTCGACGTCGCGGCCAGCTCCGGCCGCGAGTGCGTCGTGCGACCGACCCGCTTCGGCGAGGACATGCCGCCGGCTCGACGTCGGAGGGAGGAGCATCATGAGATTGAGATCCGTTGCCTGTGGCGCCGGGGTCGCGCTTCTGGTCGCCGGAGGGCTCGTCGCACGGCCGTCGTCGCAGAGTGCGCCGCCGGGCATCGGCGGCTATCCCGTGCTGACCCAGGAGGCGTGGGACCGGATGTTCCAGGAAGTGTCCAATTGGGGCCGCTGGGGGCCGGACGACCAGCTCGGCGCCGTCAACCTCATCACGCCCGAGAAGCGCAAGCAGGCGGCGGCGCTCGTCAAGACCGGCCGGTCGGTGTCGCTGGAGCATCAGTTGATAGAGACGGCCGACCCCGACGTGCATACCCCTTTCCAGAAGTTCAACCACGGCAACAAGTTCATCTGGGAGACCGTGCACGGCGGGACCTTTCACAGCCACGTCGATGCCCTGTGCCATTTCTTCTACCAGGGCAAGGCGTACAACGGATATCCGCGGGAAGAGGTCGAGGACGACGACGGCTGCCACAAGCTGGGCATCGACGTCTGGAAGGATGGGTTCATTACGCGCGGCGTTCTGATCGACATGCCCCGCTTCAAGGGCCTCCCGTGGCTCGAGCCGGGGACGCCGGTCACCCTCGCGGACATCGAGGCGTGGGAGGAGGAGACCGGCATCGAGGTGCTGCCGGGCGACGCCGTGTTCCTGCGCACGGGCAAGTGGGCGCGGCGCGCGGCGCTGGGCCCGTGGGAGGTGGGCATGGCCGGGCCCGATGCCGGGTGGCACTGGTCGGTCATCCCGTGGTTCAAGGCGCGGGACGTGGCGATCGTCGCCGACGACGGACCGAACGACGTGCGGCCGGCCGGCGTGGAACGGGGTGTCGGATTGCCGATTCACAGCGCGGTGCTGGTCGCGTTGGGTGCGGTCATCCTCGACGGTCAGGACCTGGAAGCGGTGGCAGACCTGGCGGAGGAGCTGAACCGCTGGGAGTTCATGGTCACCGGAGCGCCGCTGAACATCAAGGCCGGGGGAGGCTCGTCGATCAATGTCCTGGCGACCTTCTGAGAAGGGGAGAACCGACATGGTGCTCGTGAAAGGCGCTCGTGTGCTCCGCGCCCTCGTCGCGGTCGGCGTGCTCGGCGCGCTCGTCGGCGCTCCGTCGGCGAGCGGCGAGGGGGAGCCCCAGCCGGCAGCGTCGCAAGAGTCGGGCAGCGTGCGGCTGTACGTGCTCGATTGCGGGTACATCTTCATGGTCGACGAGATTCTGGAGATTCTCTCGCTGGCGCCGGACGAGGTGCCGTCGCGCGACATGGCCGTGCCGTGCTATCTCATCGAGCACCCGCGGGGCACGCTGGTGTGGGATACCGGCCTGCCCTTCGCCCCCGACGCGGAGAACACGCTCGAAAGCCAACTCGCCGAGCTGGGCTACGCCTTCGGCGACATCACCTACGTGGCGATGTCGCACATGCACGGCGATCACGCGGGCAACGCGAACGCCTTCAAGGATTCGATCTGGCTGGCCCGCGAAGCGGAGCGGGAGTACGCCTTCTCCGGGGAGACGGAGGGCGTCGGCTGGGGCACTCCGGAGATCTACAGCGAGCTGGAGAACAGCGAGACGATCGTGATCGAGGGCGGCGACGACCACGACGTCTTCGGCGACGGGCGGGTCGTCATCGTGTCGACGCCCGGGCACACGCCGGGGCATCAGGTCCTGTTCGTCGACCTGGCCGAGACGGGCCCCATCGTGCTGAGCGGCGACCTCTATCACACCGCTCCGAGCTACGAGCTGAGGCGGGTTCCGACGTTCAACTTCGACGAGGCACAGACGCGAGCTTCGTTCGAGAAGCTCGATGCCTTCATGGAGGAAACGGGCGCCGAACTGTGGATCGAGCACGACCACGCCCACCACGAGTCGCTCCGGAAGGCCCCCGAGTACTATCGGTAGAGCCTCATCGCCGGGCGCGGCGTCACCGGGACCGGGCGATTCCCCGGGGCGCCGCGAGCGACCGGAGCCCTACCCCGGGGGGCCGGGATCGAGGCCGGAGACTCTCGTCGCCTATCACGGCTTCCTTCAGTGGGACCGTTCCATCGCCAGCCGGAACGCTGCCATCTCCCGGCGGTTGCGAACCAGCAGCGTGTCGCCCGCCAGAGCCGGCTGGCTCCAGGTCTTCCCCTCGATCGCCGGGAACCGCGCAAGCTCCGTATGGCGGTCGGGGGAAGCTTCGACGAGGGCGAGATCGCCGTGCTCCGAAACCACCAGCAGCAGATCCTGGTCGGCCAGGAGCACGAGCTGGCCGCTCCCGTAGCGACCGCCCTTCCAGTTGCGCTCCCCGTCTTCGACGTCGATGGACGCGAGGATCCGGCCGTCGAAGCCGAAGGCATGACCGTCGTGCACGACGACGGAGCTGAAGGAAGGCTTGAGCCCGGAGGACGTCCAGCGTTCCTCGGTGGACCATCCGCCGGGTTCCAGCGCCGCGGCGATGCGGCGCGTGCCGATGGGCGCGGCGGCGGCGTTGACCATGCTGAACAGGACGTCGCCCTCCGCGATCAGGACCGGCTGCACGATACCGATGCCGGGCCACGGGTGCTCCCAGAGCAGCTTGCCGTCGGCCGCCGCGACGCTGACCAGGCCGCCGTTCGCGAGCAGCGCCACCTGCGCCACGCCGTCGATCGTCAGGAGCTGCGGTGAACTGTGGCTTCCGCCACCGCCCGGGCCGGTCCAGCGTGGCTCGCCGGTGGCGAGGTCATACGCGGCGAGCGAGTCGGTGTAGACGATCACGACGTCCTCGACCACCAATGGCGAGCTGACGAAACCCCAGAGCGGGAGCTCCGCGCCGGCATCGGAGGCCGCGTTGCGCGACCAGACAACGTCGCCGCTGTCCGCGTCGAGCGCGTTCAGGATGCCCTTGGCGCCCAGCGCGTAGACGCGCCCGTCGGCGACCGCCGGTGTTGCGCGCGGGCCGGCGCCGACATGGGCATCCCAGAAACGGCTGGCGTCGCGGTGTTTCCAGATCGGCTTCCCCGTCTTGACGTGGTACGCGGAGACGATCTCGTCTTCGCCGCGCTGCTCCTGCGTGTAGAGAAGGTCGCCCTGCACCGCGAAAGACGAGACGCCCGGCCCGATCGGCCGGCGCCACAGCTCGACCGGCGGCGACGATGCCCAGTCGGTCTCGATGCGAACGCCGCGGACGACACCGTCGCGCCGCGGCCCGCGAAGGCCGGGCCACTCGGCTTTCGTGAGCGGGCTCCCGCTGGCGATC
>JAGWAJ010000033.1:0-408 GCA_021296475.1 Acidobacteriota bacterium | reverse complement strand
TCAGGCCTCGCCGCCGGAGCCGGCGGGCGAGCCCCGGGCGTGTCGCCGGTGGCGGCGGGAGCCAGGAGGCGCTCCTCGGCGGTCGCCGACCAGCGCCACGCGAACTCCGGCACGCCGTCGCCGGTGACCCCATCGCTGCGGACGAGCGTCCACACGCCGCTCGCAAGCAGCATGGCCGCGACCATCGACACGCGCCGAGGCCCGGGAGAGAGGTGCCGACTCGCAACCGCCCAGACAACGAGCGCGAGGCTCAGGGTCGGGACGGCGTAGAGGAAGAACTGGAGCCCCAGATTCCCCATGGCGACCGACTCGTGAAGGAGGCGCGGCGTCGCGGCCAGCGCGACCACCATCAGCCCGACCGCGCCCCAGCGCTCGGCGAACGGCGCCCGGCTGAAGAACGCCCACCAG
>JAGWAJ010000032.1:807-28776 GCA_021296475.1 Acidobacteriota bacterium | reverse complement strand
GGAGTTCACCACAAAAAGCACAAAACGAATTTCGTGATTTCGAGTCTTGACGATCCGAAGTTGATCCCCATGGCGTCGCATTGACCGGATGTAGGCAGATAGCGCGGAACTTGTGCGACATGTTCGGGAGTCAACACCTTGCAGGCTTCCAGTGTTCTGCTCCTTTTGTGTTCTTGTGCCTTTTGTGGCCATTCCCGGCAAAGGTCCCGCTGCTGAATTTTGCAAAGGGCTCGAGAGTGAAACGATCAGAAACCGACCATCCCGTCGCGGTTGACCTCAGCGCCTTAGTGGCCCTTCGTCGTTCTTAGTGGCCCTTCGTGGATACCTCTTTTGTTGTCTTTTTTCGTTTGTTTCAGGTAAGTACTATTTTGAGTCGATGACGGCCTCCGGATTCGAGAAGGAAGCGATGAGACGCCTGTTGCTGGGATTCATGCTCGCCGGATTCTGGCTCGGCCAGAGTGCCTGTCAGACAGGCGACCGGTCTTTGCCGACCCATGGTTGGACGACCGGAGCAGCTCGGCTGCTGGCGTCCGCCAAGAGCAGCACTCCTTTACCGGATCCCCACCCCGGCGTTCGCTTTCACGCCAAGCCCAAGCCTCTTCCCGCGGGAGCCGTCACCCACGATTGGACCTCCTTCCTGGGACCGACCCACAATGGAGTTTCCAGCGAGACCCGCCTGCTCAAGGATTGGCCGGAGGGCGGGCCACCCCTGGTCTGGGAGCTGGCCAAGGGGACCGGCTACACCTCACCCGCCATCCACCGCTCCCGCCTGGTTTACCTCTACCGCCAGGACCAGGAGGAGATCGTCGACTGCCTGCATCCCGAAACCGGACAACGTTACTGGACCTTCCGCTACCCCACAGGCTACAGCGACCGTTACGGTTACAACGACGGGCCCCGCTGCAGCCCGGTGATCGACGGCAACCGCGTCTACACATACGGCGCCGAAGGCAAGCTCCATTGCCTCGACCTGGAGTCCGGTGCAGTTCACTGGAAACGCCACTTGTCGCGAGAGTTCCGGGTGCCCCAGGATTTCTTCGGGGTCGCTTCGACTCCCCTGGTCGAGGGAAACCTGCTGATTGTCAACGTGGGTACCCCGGGAGGGCCTTCGGTGGTCGCTCTGGATAAACAGACCGGCAAACTCGTTTGGGAGGCCGGAGACCAGTGGGGTCCCAGCTATGCGTCTCCGGTTCCGGCCACGGTGGGAGGCAAGCGGCGCATTTTTGTCTTCGCCGGAGGCGAAAGCCGCCCCCCCACCGGCGGGCTGTTGAGCATCGATCCCGCCAACGGAAAGATCGACTTCCGCTTTCCCTGGAGAAGCCGCAGCTACGAGTCGGTCAATGCTTCCAATCCGGTGGTGATCGGCAACCAGGTTCTGATCTCGGCCAGCTACAAGACGGGAGCGGCGCTGCTCGACCTTCGGCCCGACGGAACCCAGAGGGTGGCCTGGACCGCGCCCCACTTCGGCCTGCACTGGAATACGGCCATTCACCGGGACGGGTATCTGTATGGATTCGACGGCCGCAATGAGCCCGATGCGGCTCTGGTGTGCGTCGAACTGAAGACGGGAAAAGAGATGTGGCGCGCCGTGCCCGAATGGGAGGAAACCGTCGAGTTCGGCGGCCGGCAGGTGACCCGATCCTTCACCACCTACAGGGGCTCGCTGCTCTGGGCCGATGGGCATTTCCTCTGCCTGGGAGAGCTGGGCCACCTTCTGTGGCTCGACCTCTCTCCCAAGGGCTTCCGGATCCTCTCTCGCGCCTGGCTCTTCGCCGCCCGCGAGTCCTGGTCTCCTCCGGTACTGAGCCGGGGCCTTCTCTACGTCTCCCAGAACCGCCGGGACTTCGTCCGGGGAGGATCCCCCAGGCTGCTGTGCTACGACCTGCGCGCGCCCGACTCGATCACCCCCTGAGACCCCGGAAGAGTGAAACGCGGGTTATCGATCGGGCTGAAGGTCCACGGCCACCAACTCCTTTTGATTGCGTGCAAACAGGCGGCCGTCGGCCAGGGCGGGATAGGCTCGCACGGTCGGCGCCAGGATACTGGCCTTGGCGATGAGGCGAAAGGCTTGTGGCGAGGCCGCAACCAGAAGCAGCTCCCCGTTTTCCTTCAGCACCAGCAGCCGATCCCCCGCCAGGCTCAAGGTCCCGGCTCCGAACCCGTCCCGGCTCCAGAGGACTCGGCCCGTCTGCAGCGCCACGCAGCGCAGGGACTGGCCATATTCCTGGCGGCCGTGAAATCCGAAGAGATGGCCACCACGGATCACGCTGGTCGAATAGTGGTTGGAAAGGGACTCGTCCGAGGTCCAGACCGTTTCCAGCTCGGAGCCCTTGACCCTGAGCTGAACCGCTCCGGTTCCATAGCTGGCCGAGAGAAAAATCAGGGGGGCCGCCGCCAGAGGGGTGGCGGCGTTCACCGAAGCACGGCTCCGGGCTCTCCAGCGAAAGCGAAACAGAACCTCTCCGCTGGCCGGATCCGCCGATACCAGTCCGGTGCGGGTGAAAAACAGCACCTGGCGGCGGCCGCCCAAGGTGGCCGTGGCGGGAGAGGAATAGCTGGCCTCGTCATCGGTGGAGGTCCACAAGACTCGCCCCGTTCGAGCATCGAAGGCAACCAGCCCTGCCTGGTCTCGTCCGCCAACGTTGAGGAACACCCGGCCGTCCTCGACCAGAGGGGAGCAGGCGGCGCCGAAAAAGCCCTTGCGAACGCCGAATTTCTCGTGGGTGTTCAGGCTCCAGACTTTCCTGCCGTTCTCCAGCTCCAGACAATGCAGCACTCCCTGGGCGCCGAAGGTGTAGACCTTGCCTTCCCAAATCGACGGGGTGGCTCTCGGCCCGCCGTCGAAACCGAAATCGTCCCGGTAATCGGTGGGGTAGTCGTACTGCCACAGTGGGCGGCCGGTTTGAGCCTCAAGGCACTCCACCTGTTCGCTGTTTTCGAGGCGATGGAACAGAACCAGGCGGCCGGCCTGCACCACGGCCCCGCTGAACCCTTCTCCCAACGGCTTCCGCCAGAGGACGGGAGGCCCCGAGGCGGGCCAGGAATCGGAAATCGCCGGTCCCCCGTAGACGCCGTTCCGCTTCGGGCCCAGGAACTGGGGCCAGTCCGACGCTCCGGCCGCCCCCGGACCGACCGCATGCTGTCGTGCACCCAATGAGAGAAGTAGCCCGGAAAGCAGCAGAATCCGGCGTGAAGGAATCAGGAATCCAGCCATTACGGCCTATCGTAGCGGGCAGAGGTCTGCATCAACCAGTGAAAAGTGAACCAGTATTGCAAGTCAGAAGGGGTTTGTCTTTCTTTATTCCCTTGAGACTCCTGACACCTTCGGGAATCGTTGCCTTGGCTCGGAGGGATGGGTTATGTTTAGGCTCGCCCTTCAGCCGAATGGCCGGCACAATCCCCTCGGAAACAGGTCCCATGAAACGCATCCATCTTGCCTTCGCATTCATCCCCCTCTGCCTGATGGCCATGACTCCGAGTCAACCGTTGCAGTGGTACAAGGGGAACACCCACACCCACACCATCAACTCGGACGGAGACAGCACCCCGGACGAGGTAGTGCGCTGGTACAAGGAGCACGGCTTCCACTTCCTGGTGCTGTCGGACCATAACTTTCTGACTGAGGTCAAGGGTCTCAACAGCATTTTTGCAGCCCGGGAGAAATTCCTGGTCATCAACGGAGAAGAAGTCACCGACAGCTTCGAAGGAAGCCCCATCCATATCAATGGACTGAACCTGCGGGAGGTCGTCCCGCCTCAAGGCGGCTCCGACCCTGTGGAAACCCTTCAGCGCAACGTGGATGCCATCCGCGGGGTGGGCGGCGTGCCCCACATCAACCACCCCAACTTCCGCTGGGCTCTGACCGCAGACCAAATGCGCCAGGTCCGCAACAACAAGCTCCTGGAGATCTACAACGGCTCGCCGTCGGTCAACAACCACGGAGGCGGCGGCTCGCCCGGCCTGGAGGCCATGTGGGACGAGATCCTCAGCAGCGGCAAGCTCATTTACGGCATCGCCGTGGACGACGCTCACCACTTCAAGGGTGAATTCAGCCCCGACCGCCTCAATCCGGGGCGCGGATGGGTGGTGGTCCAGGCTCCCCGTCTCTCGGCGGCGGCCATCATGGAGGGCCTGGAGGCCGGTCGCTTCTACGCTTCCACCGGTGTTTCCCTGTCGGACCTGCAGGTCGACGACCAGGGAATCGAGATCGCCATCCAGGAGAAACCCACCTTCAAGTACACCACCCATTTCATCGGTGACGGCGGCCGCCTGCTCAGCAAGGCTCACGGCTTGAAGGCCGGCTATCGGTTCCAGGGAGGCGAACGCTACGTGCGGGCCCGGGTGGTGGACTCCATGGGATACACGGCCTGGACTCAGCCGGTATTTGTGGATCAGGCTCGCTAAACCAACCGGGCGCATCCTGGATGGAGCTACCTGCCGGCTGGGAATGCCGGACCCCTAACGGAGGCCGATCCGGCCCATGCACGGCAACCGGCCGTCCATCCACCGGAGGAACCCATGATGAGAAGCTTTCGAGAATTTGCGCCGACCCTGATGGCCGTCAGCCTTCTGGCCGGGACTCTGAGCTGCGGCCCGCCGGAATCCAGCCGGCTCGGCGACGAGGAGAAGCCATCCCGAATGCAAAAGGCGGAATGGGGCCAAGTAGGGGAATCTCCCGTGTTTCTCTACACCTTGACCAATCGGCAGGGACTGAAGGCCAAGGTCACCAACTACGGAACGATCCTCACAGAGATGCACGTTCCGGACCGCCAGGGCCGGATGGCGGACATCACTCTGGGTTTCGACAAGCTGGCGGACTACCTGCCGCGGCATCCCTACTTCGGCTGCATCTGCGGGCGGGTGGTGAACCGAATTTTCAACGCCAGGTTCACCCTCGACGGCCGCGAGTACGCCCTGACCAAAAACTACGGGGAACACCACCTGCACGGAGGCGACCAGGGCTTCGATCGAAAAGTGTGGACAGTGGCCGGCGAGTCCGAATCAGACAACGGGGCTTCGGTGAAGATGACCTACACCAGCCCCGACGGAGAAGAGGGTTACCCCGGAAATCTGACCACCACGGCCACCTATACCCTGGCGGACGACAACACGCTGAGGTTCGAGATGGAGGCCGAAACCGATGCTCCGACCCTCGTCAACCTGGCCCATCACGCCTACTGGAACCTGGCGGGACACGACGCCGCCAGCGTGCTGGGACATGAGCTGCAGTTGAACGCGCCCAGCTATACGGTTTCGGATGGGCTGGGCGTTCCAACCGGCGAGATCGGACCGGTCGAGGGGACGCGCTTCGACTTCACCAAGCCCAAGACGCTCGGCGCCGACATCGGAAATATTTCCGCGGACGCCAAGGATCAGCGCGAGGGCTACGACGTCAACTTTGTTCTGGATGGGTCCCCCGGACAGTTGAGGCGGGCCGCCCGGGTGCGGGAGCCCGTTTCCGGCAGGACCCTGGAGGTGCACACCACCGCGCCGGGAGTCCAGCTCTATACCGGCAACTACCTGGACGGATCGTTCCAGGGAAAGGGCGGCATCGCCTACCAAAAACAGACCGGATTTTGCCTGGAGACCCAGCATTTTCCCGATTCCATCACCAAGGAGGGCCAGCCGGGGTGGCACTCCATCATCCTTCGGCCGGGTCAGACCTACCGCCATACCGTGGTGTTCACATTCGGAGTGGAATGAGCGGCCGGAAGTTCGGGAACTTGAGGATATGAGAGTTCACTACCTGAAGCACGTGCCCTTCGAGGGACTGGGCTCCATGCTTCCCTGGTTCCGGGAACGCGGATGTCAGGTCAGCCTGACCGAGCTCTATCGGAATGAACCGCTTCCACCCGTGGATGAGATCGATTGGCTGGTGGTGATGGGCGGCCCCATGAGCGCCAATGACGAGTCCAAACACGCCTGGCTCAAGGCCGAAAAGGACTTCATCGGTCAAGCCCTCCAGGCCGAAAAAGCCATTTTGGGCGTCTGCCTGGGCAGCCAGCTCATCGCCGATGTTCTCGGCTCCAGGGTATACAAGAACAGCGAGCCCGAGATCGGCTGGTTTCCCATTCAACGCTCCCCGGAGGCGGCCGCTCACAACCTGGGAAAACGGTTTCCCCAACAAGCCGAGGTCTTTCACTGGCACGGAGAGACCTTCGACCTTCCCCGAGGGGCTCTGCACCTGGCTCGCAGCCAGGCCTGTGTGAACCAGGCCTTCGCCTACGGCGACCGGGTTCTGGGGCTTCAATTCCATCTTGAAACCACCCGACAAGCCCTTGAGGATCTGGCTCACGGCTGTGCCGACGAACTGGTCGATAGACCGTTCATTCAGAGTGCCGAGCAGATGTTGTCCGAACCCCGTCGCTTCACCCGGCTGAATCGACTCCTCGACCCGATTCTCCAGGGACTGGCGGCCCGGTTGGAGTGAACGGGACGGACGGGCATTCCCATTCGATCGGGCGGTGCCAATTCCCGGCTGACCTGCCCGCGCCCCGGTTGGCTGCCGCCCGGGGCGGCACCCATTCACCATGCAACCTCAAGCCTACAAGGTGGCCGCCGCTCACGTGGCCCCGGTATTCCTCGATCGAGACGCCACCCTGGACAAGGCCTGCGCCCTGATCCGGGAAGCCGCCCGCAACGGGGCTCAACTCATCGTCTTCCCGGAGACCTTCATACCCGCCTTTCCGCTCTGGTGCGCTCTGCAGGCTCCCATCGAGAACCATGCGCTCTTCTGCCAACTCGCTGCCGGCAGTCTGCGGGTGGACGGCCCGGAAATTGGCAAGGTCGCCGACGCGGCCCGCCACAGCGGCATTTTCGTCTCCCTGGGCTTTAACGAGGTCTCGCCCATCAGCGACGGTTGCCTCTGGAACTCCAACCTGCTCTTGAGCGATCGGGGAGACATCCTCTGCCACCATCGCAAACTGGTTCCGACCTTCTATGAGAAACTGGTTTGGGCTCCGGGGGACGGCAGCGGGCTGCAGGTGTGCCAGACCCGACTGGGTCGGGTGGGAATGCTGATCTGTGGAGAGAACACCAATCCCCTGGCCCGTTTCGCCCTGCTGGCCCAGGGCGAGCAGATCCATCTATCCACCTACCCGCCCCTGTGGCCCACCCGGGATCCCGCCACCGGCAGCAACTACGATCTCAAGCAGGCGATACTGATCCGGGCCGGCAACCACTCCTTCGAGGGCAAGGTCTTCAACGTGGTGGCCTCCGGCTTTCTGGATGAGGTTGCCCGGAAACGGCTGGGGCGACTGACGCCGGAGGCCGGGCGCATCCTGGATGGAAGTCCCAGAGGCGTCTCGGTGGTCATGGGTCCGGAGGGAACCCCCGTCAGCCCGATTCTGCAGGACGAGGAGGGCCTCCTCTACGCCCAGATCGATCTCTCCCAGATGGTAGCCCCCAAGCAGATCCACGACGTGGTGGGCGGATACAACCGGTTCGACATCTTCAAGCTCAGCGTGGACCGGTCCCGACGACCTCCCCTGAACTTTGAAATCCTGGGACGCCGTCCCCAATCGAACCGAACCCAGCCGAAGGCACCTGGACCAGGTCAGACCGGTCGTGGCGATGCCGGAAGCCGAGGCGAGGAGAGTTCAAGTTGAAACCGCGGGGAGGATTGCTGGATCCCGCCCCAAAAGGCGCATCATGCAAGAGTGAAACAACGAACCTTCGTGGCCCATCGGGTGCAAGCGTGAACCAATACACCTGGCTCAAGACGGAAGACCGGCGACCGGATGGCGCTGCCCGACATGGGTTAGCCCGCGCTGAGAAAAAATTCCTGCGCCATGATCACACCCCCTGGTGAGAAATGCAGGCTGGTGGCGCGCCAACTGCGTCTCAACCGGGAGACCCTCGAAAATTGGCGCCTCTACCGTTCGCACCGGGAAGCGGTGGCGGACCTGATCTGCCGGCCACCTCAGCCGACCTCGGCCAGACTCTGCATCCTGGGCGCCGGCAACTGCAACGACCTGGACCTGGCCCGATTCACCGGCCGCTTCGCACAGGTTGACCTGGTGGATCTCGACCGGCAGGCCATGGCCGCCGGCGTCCAACGGCAGTCTCCATCCGCCCCCGGAAGAATCAGTCTTCACGGGGGAGTCGACCTCACCGGCATCTTGAAGACCCTGGACACCTGGGAACGCTACCGGCCCAGCAGAGAGAGCATCGATCACTGCATGCGCGAAGCCCGGGCCTTCGCCGGTCTTCCCTTTCTGGACAGGTTCAACGTCGCGGCTTCGATCTGCCTGCTGAGCCAGATCGTCGATTCGGTCGTCTCGGTGACAGGACCTGGCGCCGTGCCCCTGGAGCTGGTGCGAACTCTGCAACAGCGCCACCTGCGCCTGCTGGCGGAACTGCTCCTGCCGGGCGCGGTCGGCTACCTGGTCACCGACTTCGACCTGGAGCCAGGCGACGGCCGGCCGACCCGAAAAGCTTCGTCGACGTCGGGCGCCGCGACGCCTCGCGGCCAAGCCTTCCTGGGCGTGAGTCCACGGGAGCTTTGCGCGCTGGTGAGGAATGACGCCTTCCTCCGCACCCGGGTCCAACCTGCCCGGATGAGTCCGTCATGGCTCTGGAGGCAAAACCCCCGGCGCACCCTCCGGGTCTGCGCCATTCAATTCCAGAGGATTGAGAAAACGGGGTTTTCGGGACGATGAGGCATTCTGCCCTATCTCCGTAACGGGACTGTTCCTGATCGAAGAGCAGCAGGATGCTCGATGATGCCCATGCTCCGAGTGAGTTGGTTTTGGCTATCCGGAGTTGCTGGCGCGCGTCCACCGGGGCATCTCTGAGATGTTCCATCTCGAATCCAACCGGGAACTCGACGCTGTTTTCGGGGCCTCGGTACCCCACTGGCCGGCATTTCCGGACAGCGCCGACCGGCTGCGCCTCCTCAGCCGGTACTACAAGCTGGTCATCCTGTCCAACGTGGATCGCGACGGCATCGCCGCCTCAACGCGGAAACTCGGGGTTGAATTCGACGCGGTCTACATCGCTCAGGACATCGGCTCCTACAAGCCGGCCGACGCCAATTTCAGCTATCTGCTGAACCGCCTGAAATCCGATTTCGGGCTGGAACGATCAGAGGTTCTGCACGTGGCCCAGAGCCTCTACCACGACCACGCACCGGCCAACCGTTTCGGCATCGCAACCGCCTGGATCGACCGGCAGCGACTGTCGGAAGGCGGGAGTTGGGGGGCAACCGAGCCGATGGAGTCCATCCCCTCTACCGATTTCGTCTATTTCTCCATCGGAGAGATGGCCGAAGCGGTCGCGGCGGAGAGGGGAAGGGGGGAGTGGAGAGCGAAGAGTGGAGAGGGATTAGTAGCTGGGCGGTCCCCCGTCTTCGACGACGATACGGATCATACGGGGCCAAACAAGGGAAAGGATGCGGGCGGGACGCCCGCGCTCCCGGGTGGGTCGTCCCGATGGTGCGGTGGAGCGTATCCGGCGGGCAACTTCTCTGAAAGCCGACGGGCGCCTTTTGGAAAACTCCCGTTTGTCCGCGAGCCCGGCCGTGCCGTGCGGATCAAACCAGAGTGTGACAATCAGTAATCGACCATCCCGCCGCCACCCCGGTACCCCGGCGCGGTTAACCTCAACGCCTTAGTGGCCCTTCGTGCAACTTCGTGGATAACTCTTTTTTCTTTTGTTTCAGAAAAGATGCTTAACGTGTCGATCCAATAACTCTTCACTCTCCACTCTTCACTCTTCACTTCTCTCCACTCTCCACTAAATCACTCGCCCGCTCATGACGATTTCTTCTTGTCTTTTCCCCGAACGAACTGCCAGCCGAAGCGTCCCTTGATGCAGAGGTGCCCGCGAGTCACCTCCTGGTCGAGCGGCGAGGTGGCCTTGACGATCTGGTTGTCCTGAACGTGCAGGGTGAGGGTGCAACCGACCCCGCAGTAGGGGCAGATGGTGTCGGTGCGCTGTTGCTCCGATTCCTTCCAGTTGCCCGCTTCACGCATGTCGTATTCCGACTTGAACATCAGGGCGCCGGTGGGACAGACCCCGATGCAGTTCCCGCAGTAGACACAGGCGGAATCCGGGAGCGGAACCGAAAATTCGGTGGAGATGCGGCTGTCGAACCCGCGGCCGGCCACGGCGATGGCAAAAGTATTCTGAGCCTCCTCGCCGCACGCCTGCACGCACTTGTAGCAGAGGATGCACTTGCCGTAGTCCCGAACGTAGAGGTCGTTGTCGATCTTGACCGGCTGAGCCACGGTAGCCGCCGTCAGCCCGTCCGGCGCGGCGTGGACACCGGCCGGCCCCGCCTCCGGTTCTCCGGCTGCCTGCGCCGCGGGCCCGTATCGTTCCGGTTGACCGCCATAGCGCTCCAGGTAGGACTGCAGTTCGGGTGCGGTGGAAACATCCACCGAAGAAGCCAGAAACTCCAGGACCATGCGACGGCTCAGGCGGACGCGCTCACTGTCGGTGCGGACCACCATCCCGTTTTCCACCCGGCGGGAACATGCCGGAACCAGAGTCCGAGCCCCCTCAAGCTCGACGACGCAGACGCGACAGACATTAACGGGGTTCAAATTTTCCAGGTAGCACAGGGTGGGCGTGTCGATCCCCTGAGTCTTGCAGGCCTCCAGAAGCGTCGACCCTTCGGGAACCCGAGCCGTCTTGCCGTCAATGGTCAGGGCGACTTCGTTCCTGGAGGCGGCCGGCGGTGGCGCCGGGATGGGACCAGGCGGCACCGGAACAGTCGGGGATGGAGCCGAGGCGATGAAGGGAAAACTTTCCTGGGTTACTGGTTTTTTCTTTTCCATGGAGTTGATTGCCGAGGTCTTGAGTCCGCCAGGCCGGCACTGAATTCCGGGGAAAGCCCCGGGGCTGCTAGTCCTCCGGAACCGATCCCTGGCGGAGATCCGAAAACTCGGCCCAACGGGCCAGAGCGGACTGGATGGCACTGGAAGCGGTGTGTCCGAGCCCGCAAATGGACGCGTCGCTCATGACCTGACCGATCTCGGCCAACTGCAACGGCGCCTGCCCCACTCCCTCGGCATGCCCGCCGAACAGGCGGGACAAGGCTTCCTCCTGTCTCACCGTGCCCACCCGACAAGGAACGCACTGGCCGCAGGACTCGTCGCGGAAGAAAGCGGCTATCCTCAAAAGGATTTTACTCAGGTCCACGCTGTCGTCAAAGGGCATCACAACCGCAGAACCCAGGGCGGCGCCGATCGCCCGGGTACCTTCGAAGGTCATGGGGGTATCCAGTTCCCTGGGAGACAGGAACGTTCCGGCAGCACCCCCGACCAGGACACCCTGCAACCGGCCGGTGCCCGCCACTCCGCCTGCCAGGTCCAGCAGGCTGGCCAGGCTGGCGCCAAAGGGAACTTCATAGACACCCGGACGGGCGACGTGGCCGGAAAGGCAGAATAGCTTGGTGCCTGTCGACCCGGGGGTCCCAATGCCGGCAAAGGACCGGCCTCCCCACAGGACGATTCCCGGAACGTTGACCAGGGTCTCGACGTTGTTGACCAGGGTGGGACGGCCGAACAAGCCCACCTCGGTGGGGAAAGGCGGCTTGTTTCGGGGCTCTCCCCGGTATCCCTCGATGGAGTTGAACAGCGCCGTCTCCTCGCCGCAAATGTAGGCGCCGGCTCCGCGGCGGATCTCGATGTCGAAGGACAGGTCCAGATTCAGGATTTGTTTCCCCAGAAAGCCGTGCTTTCTGGCCTGACGGACGGCGTGGCTCAAGCGCTCGAAGGCCACGGGGTATTCTCCCCGGATGTAGAGGAACCCCTGCTCGCATCCGGTGGCCAGCCCGGCGATGGTCATGGATTCGATGAGAAGGAATGGGTCTTCCTCCATGATCACCCGATCCTTGAAGGTTCCAGGCTCCGACTCGTCCGCGTTGCAAACCAGGTAACGAGCGGGTTGGGTGGAACGGGCACGGTAAACCGCTTCCCATTTCCGCCCCGCGGGAAAAGCGGCGCCGCCCCTCCCCACCAGCCTGGAATCGATGACTTCGCGAATGACCCGCTCGGGACCGAGGTCGACTGCCCGCCGCAAGGCCTCATAACCCCCTTCGGCCAGATAATCCTCCAGGCTCTCCGGCTGCAGGCGGCCGACGCGGCGCAACAGGCGCAATTCCTGCTGCCCCTGTTGCGGGACGCTGAGAGATGCGGCGACGGGCGGAGGCTCCGGCCTGCGTTCCGGCTGCTCCGCCGCGGCCAGCAAGGCATCTGCCGAGGTCGGAGCCAGCGCACATTCCCAGGGCTCTCGGCCGGCCGCCGAGACCAGGGCCGCCGGGGCGCGGTCGCAGAGGCCGAGACAGGGACTCCTGAGCCAGGTGAGCTTGGCCGAGGGCTTGGCCGCACCGGCAGGTCCCAGGCGGCCCGCCAAGTGCTCGCAGATCGCAGGCGCCCCCCGCATCAGGCAGGCAATGTCGTCACACACGTGAATGACGACCCGCGGCCTCGGGGTCATTGAGAAGAGCCCGTAAAAATCGGCAACCCCAAAGGCTTCGGCGGGAGGGAGGTTCAACCGCCCGCAAGCGTAGTTCAGTGCTCCGGGACTGATCCAGCCGATGCGGCAGTTGATGGCGTGGAGTACCGGCAGCAGCAGGTGCCTTTGCGACCGAGCCGGCCGTTCCTGCTGGAGGTGATGGCTTTCCAGCTTGCCGAACTGGAGAGGGCCCAGGACGCTATCGACCGCGGCGCGCTCGTCCCGCTCCGGAGGTTGACCCGCAATGTGAAGATCCAACGGTAGTCTCCTCGGCCATCCCTACCGGGCTAGCCTGGCTGGGAAGCCGCCAGCTTGACAATGCGAACGGCAGAGGCCTTGAACTCCGCGGTACCCGACTTGGGATCGACGGCGTCGATGGTGAGCTGGTTGGTCTGAACCTCGTCCGGAAAATGCAGGGTCATAAAGACCAGACCGGGGCGGAGACCGGTATCGAAACGGACCGGGGCAATGACCGAGCCGCGTCGTGACACCACCTTGACCCGCTCCCCCTCCCGAACCCCGTAGCGCTCACCGTCTTCCGGAGACAGATCCAGGGATTCCCCCCGGCGGAGGGGAGAGGAGTAGGACGAAGTCTGGGCGCCGGTATTGTAGGAATCCAGGCGCCTGCCGGTGGTGAGTCTGAGTGGAAACTGATTGTCCAATTTGTCCACCGGGGGTTCGAACTCCACCGGGCTGAAGGGCGCCTGCGGTCCCAACAGGGGCTTTTGCCACAACCGGCTGTGCAGGTAGAGCTCGCCCGGATGTACCTCGTCATAGCAAGGCCAGCGGATGCCGTCGAGGGCTTCGAGCCGCTCGTAGGTCATTCCCCGGTGCATCGGACTGAGACTGCGGAGCTCGTCCCAGATCCGCTTCGGATCCGGCGTGCCCCAGTCTTTTCCCAGGCGGCGAGACAACTCGTAGATTATTTCCAGGTCGTCCCGCACTCCGGGTGGTGGGGACAGCGCCCGGCGGACGCGTTGCACCTTGCGCTCGCTGCTGGTGACTGTCCCTTCCGACTCGCACCAACCGGCTGCAGCCGGCAGGACAACGTCCGCCATGGCCGCAGTGTCCGTCATGAGCAGATCCTGCACCACCAGGCATTCCAATCCCTCCAGGAGGCGCCGGGCTCGCCCCTGGTCGGCTTCCGACACCGCCGGGTTCTCTCCCAGAATGTAGAGCGCCGTCAGCTTGCCTTTCTCCATGGCGTCGAACATCCCACTGAGGTGCAGGCCCCGCCGGGGTGGAATCCTTGCCCCCCAGGCCTCTTCGAACCGGTTGCGAAGCGAGTCGTTTTCCACGTGCTGAAAACCGGGAAGCCGGTCCGGAATGGCGCCCATGTCGCCGCCTCCCTGGACGTTGTTCTGTCCCCGAAGAGGATTCAACCCGCTCCCGTATTTCCCCACGTGACCCGTCAACAGAGCCAGGTTGATCAGGGCCAGAACGTTGTCGACGGCGTTGTGGTGCTCGGTGATCCCCAGTGTCCAGCAGAGTTCCGCCCTTTGGGCCCGGGCGTATTCATGAGCCAGCCTACGAATGCTCTCGGCTGGAACCCCGGTTTCCCGCTCGCCCCGTTCCAGGGTGTAGGGGTCCACCGATCGGCAGTATTCGTTGAACCCGCTGGTGGCATGGTCGATGAAGAACCGATTCTCCAGGCCGGCGTCCAGAATCTCCCGGGCCATGGCGTTGGACAAGGCAATGTCGCTGCCCACCTCCAGGCCCAGCCAGCCGTCAGCCCATTGAGCCGAGCTGGTTCTGCGCGGATCGATGACAAAGAGCCGGGCCCCGCGCTTCACTCCCTTCAGCACGTGATGAAAGAAGATCGGGTGCGTTTCGCGAGCGTTCGATCCCCACAGGAGGATGAGATCGGCATCCTCGATTTCCTGGTAGGAACTGGTCCCGCCACCCATCCCGAAAACCGTCGCCAGACCGACGACGCTGGGAGCGTGTCAAGTGCGGTTGCAGCTGTCGATGTTGTTGCAGCCAATGACCGTACGAACGAACTTCTGGGCGGCGAAGTTGAGCTCGTTGGTCGTCTTGGAACAACTGAACATCCCGAAAGCCTGCGGCCCCTTGTCCCTGGCAACCCTCTCGAATCCGCGGGCGGCCCGATCCAGCGCCACGTCCCAACCTGCCGGACGAAGGACGGCCCCGTCTCTCACCAGAGGCTCAGTCAGCCGGTCGCCTCGTTTCCACTCCATGCAAGTCTTCCTTTCCCCCTTGAATTCCAACGGCTCAAGAGTCTATCGTCACAACCGGAACCGATGCAAGCTCAAGTCCTTGACGGACAGACCGGATTGACAAGGGCCGGATGACGCCCGATAATGCCGGAAATCAGCGACAGGTCCTCCGAAACCCTCCCAAAGAGTGAACGGCGCCATGGAATTTGCCGCTTACGAGCTCGACGAAGGGATCTACGACGAGATGCTGCAGTCGAACGGGGAGCCTCGGGAGCATTCCCGATTGCTCTACGAGACCCTGTGCCAGCTCACCAGCGAAGAGATTGGCAGCATTCAGGAGCGGGTTACCCGCTCCTTTTCGAACGAGGGTATCTCCTTCACGGTCTACGGGGACGCCGAAGCCAACGAGCGCATTATCCCGGTCGACTGCCTGCCCCGGATCCTGCCGGCTGCCGAATGGAGGCATCTTGAAATCGGTCTGACCCAACGCCTCGCAGCCCTGAACCGCTTTCTGGATGATGTCTACGGGAAGGCCCGCATCATTGGTGACGCTGTGATTCCGGCTGACGTCGTGCGTGACTGCCCCCAATACCGTAGCGAAATGTGCGGCGTCTCCGTTCCTCACGGAACCTGGGTGGCTGTCTGCGGCACCGATCTGGTGCGCACCAACCAGGGATTCCAGGTGCTGGAAGACAACCTGAGGGTCCCCTCGGGCGTTTCCTACATGATCGCAAACCGCAAGGTCGTCAAGACCAGTCTGCGCCGGCTGTACCGAAGTTCCCGGGTTCGGGGGGTCGAGCACTATGGGCGGCTGCTGCAGGAGACGCTACGCGAGCTCTCCCCGAGCGGCCGAAACGATCCCTGCATTGCGCTGCTCACGCCGGGAGTCTACAACTCGGCCTTCTACGAGCACATGTTTCTGGCCCGGGAGATCGGCGCGGAACTGGTGGAAGGCCGCGACCTGCTGGTCAACGGCGGTTTCGTCTACATGCGCACCACCACCGGACTGCGGCGCGTGGACGTGGTCTACCGGCGGGTCGACGACGACTTTCTCGATCCCCTGGTCTTCCGCGAGGACTCCCTGCTCGGTGTCCCCGGGCTGATCCATGCCTACAAGCTCGGCAACGTGGCCCTCGTCAACGCCCCCGGAACGGGCATCGCGGACGACAAGAGCGTCTACGCTTACGTCCCCGACATGATTCGCTACTACCTGTCGGAGGAGCCCATCCTGGCCAACGTCCAAACGCATCTCTGCCGGCGGCCGGAGGATCTCGAGTACACCCTCGACAACCTGGAGCACCTGGTGGTGAAACGTGTGGGCGAGTCGGGGGGCTACGGCATGCTGGTCGGCCCCCACTCAACCCCTGAGGAGCGCGAGGCCTATGCCGAGCAACTGCGGGCCAACCCGGCCGACTTCATCTCCCAGCCGGTGCTGCCGCTGTCGCGCGCAGCCTGCCTGGTCGAGGGCCGTCCCGAGCCCAGGCACGTGGACCTGCGCCCCTTCGTGCTTCACGGGACCACGACGCGTCTCGTGCCCGGAGCATTCTGCCGGGTAGCCTTGCGCCGCGGCAGCCTGGTGGTGAACTCCAGCCAGGGAGGCGGCGGCAAGGACCTCTGGGTATTGGAAGACTGAATGGGGTTGGCGCGGGACGTCCGGCAGCCTGGCGGAAGCTTCTGGGCCGCCAATCCGATGAAGGAAATCGATCCCTGCTTAATAATCTCTTGCCACAGCAGTCGGAAGTAGATGTAGAGTACGGTTAATCGTCTCGCCGCTACCACTCGAACGGTCAGGAGGTATCGTTGCTGAAAAAAGCGATGAATGGGTTCTGGAATCATGGCCGCGCCGGCAACCTGGCGGGAAAGATGCTCCTCCTGGTTGGCTGCCTGTTGCTTGGAACCACGGCCGCGCAAGCGGCGGTCGAAAGCGAAGCCGGGTTTGTCTTCAACACCTTTTCCTTTCTGATCTGGGGCGCCCTGGTGATGTGGATGTGCGCGGGATTCACCATGCTGGAATCCGGCTCGGTTCGCACCAAGAACGCCTCCATGATCTGCCTGAAGAATATCGGCCTCTACTCGATTGCCGGACTGGCCTAGTATTTCATCGGCTACAACCTCATGTATGTCGATGTGGGGAGCGTGATCGGCTCATTCAAACTCCTTTACGGGCCGTCGGCGCCTTCGTGTTCGCCAGCTCCTGAGTGCTGTGGCGCCTGCTGGATCTGACCTTGACCGCTCGCGTGACCCGCCAGGTCGAGCAGCTGGGACAGGACGCCGGAGAGTTGGGGATCGAAGCCTATCCCGAGTTCGTGCTCATGCCGGAAGAAGAAGATCGGGACTGAGGCGCGCGCACCGAACGCGGATGGCTCCTTTTCGGAGACTGCTTGAATCCTCGGCGGAACGGCGGGATTGCCGGCTGCTAGCGTTGTTGCGGGCAGCGCCCGGCAGAGCGTGGCTTCCCGACGAGTTGGAGCCAAAGCGGAGATTGGATCTGTTTTCTATTGGAGAGGGATCGTGCTTTCGCGCAGCGCGCAGGGCCTCTACTGGATGGGCCGGTACCTGGAGCGCGCACAGCACCTCTGCCGCCTGCTGCAATTACAGGTGGAGGCCCTGGTGGACAGGCCTGTTTGGGAGATCCATCTCGGCTGGAGCAGAATCTACAATGCCTTGAACCGACAGCCTCCATTCGGCGGCATCCAGTTCGACCAGAGAGACAACTACACCTTGGCCGATTCCTATACACTGGCCGGAGACCTCACCTTCGAACGCTCCAATCCCGACTCGATCTGGAACTGTTTCGCCCTGGGGCGCGAGAATGCACGGCAGATGCGCCACCGCATCAGCGCCGAGATGTGGATCTGTCTGAATCTGGCCTATTTGAGGATCCAGAAGTTGAGCATCGAGGACATCTGGAAGACCTCGCCCGAGAATTTCTACGCCGAGACGGTGGAAGAAATTCATACCTTCTCGGGGGTCGCCGCCACGACCATGTACCGCGACGAAGGTTGGCACTTCATGCAGTTGGGCCGTTACATCGAGCGCGCCCAGCTTTCGGTTGCGTTATTCCTGGCTCAGATGGCCACCGCCAAGCTCTACCAGGATTCCCCGGATACGGACTGCACGGCCCTGCTGCGCCTCTACCATGCCTTCGACGCTTATGACCGCAAGCACAGCGTCGAAATCCAGCCCGACCAGGTGCTGGACCTGCTGGCCGCCGACCCCCTGCTGCCCAACTCGCTCTGCCGCTCGCTGGACTCCGCCGCTGGAGAACTGGCTGCCATCGCTCAGGGGCCGAGCGCGTCCAGCAGTGCCGCCGCCAGGCGGCTGTCAGGCCGCCTTCAAGCCCTGATCCGGCATGAATGGCCGGATCGGCAAGATTGGAGAGCATTGCCGAAACCTTCACAATCAAGTCATGGCCGCCTACATCGACTACAGTCTCGACGATTCCCCCGTGCACTAATTCTATGGCTGAAGCCCTCCACTACGACATCGAGCACCTCTCCCGCTACCGCTACAACCGCAGTCCGAAGCAGTGCGTGATGATGGTCTGTCTGAAGCCTCGAGACGACCGGGGGCAGCGAGTTCTGAACTTTGAAATCGAAACCGACCCCGCCGCTATTCTGACCGCCGAGCTGGACTGTTTCGGCAATACGCGACACGTTTTCAATCTCAACTGCGAGCATCAGGTTCTGGAGATCGGCGCCCGTTCCACGGTCTCGCCAGCCCCCTTCCAACCCCTGCCCCGCTCCCTTGGCGCAGGTGCCTGGAAGGAGACCCAGTCGTGGAAGAATTCCTTCGCTCTCTGGGACTTTATCCGCCCAAGCGCTCTGACTCGACCATCATCTCTACTTGACGAATTCGTCGACCGGCACGGCATCCGGCCCGGGAGGGATCCTCTGGAGGGGCTGTTGCGGCTCGCGGACACGCTGCACAACTGCTTCCGTTACGCACCCGGAAGCACCTCGGTGATGTCCTCCATCGAGCAAATCCTGAAATCGGGCAGCGGCGTCTGTCAGGACTACGCGCATACCATGATTGCGATCGCACGCTCCTGGAGCATTCCTGCCCGCTATGTCTCGGGCTATCTGCACCTCGCCGGTCTGGACGGCGAGCAGGCGCCGGCAAACGCCACCCACGCCTGGGTCGAGTGCCTGCTTCCGGAACTCGGCTGGGTGGGGTTCGACCCTACCAATCGGTGCCTGGCCGACGAGCGTCATGTGCGCATTGCCGTGGGACGCGACTACAGGGATGTTTCGCCTACCCGCGGAGTCCTGCGAGGCGGCGAGAGCGCCGGTATGGAAGTTGCCGTCAAGGTGAGCGTCCTCGCAAATCCCCAAGCCACGCCGGAAGAGGTCTTCGCGGACAGGACCGGTGTCCTGTCTGAGAAATAGGGTCGCCAAGTTTCGGAGAGCAGGGTGCCGGAATCATGGGATTTTTCGTACGAGTACTCTGGTAAGCCCAATTTTGCTACACTAGAGCGTTCTTTGGGAGCAGCTAACTATCATGCGGGTGTCACGGCCAACCGCAGGTTGAACCTGACATCAAGGAGACGAGGCCGATGGAGATCAGTACGGAGCGGGAAGGTTCGCTCCTGGTTGCAAGGGCGGGAGGTCGCCTCGACAGTATCAATGCACGAGAGTTCGACGATGCCTTGAAATCAGCGATCAGCGAAAGCGACCAGGTTTTGATTATGGATCTGGAGAAAGTCTCGTACGTCAGCAGCGCGGGCCTTAGGGTGATTCTGCTGACCGCCAAGACCCTCCAGCAAAGGAGCGCGAAGCTGCTGATCTGCTCGCTCGCGGAGCCAATTCGGGAGGTCTTCGAAATCAGTGGCTTCGACAAGATCATCCCGATACATGCAGATCTGGCCGCGGCAAGAGCCTCTATCGGCTAGTGGCGATCGCCTTTCCGGCGGTCCGGCTGGGACGATTTCCCTTCCGCCCGGTGTGAATTCGACCGGACCATGGTGCGCGAAGCAGTACTTCCTCCCCAAATTGGTAGTCCGGCATTGGCGAGCAAGTAGGAGTTTCGAATAAAGCGATGGGATCCTCGGTAGGGAATCGGCCAACAGATGAGTTGGAAATACAAAATACTGGTCGTGGACGATGAGCCTGATCTCGAACGGCTCATGCTTCAACGAATGCGTCGTGATATCCGCGCCGGCCTCTACAAGTTCGTCTTTGCCCACAATGGCGTGGAAGCCCTCGACCTGCTGAAGGAACAGCCGGACATCGACCTGGTGCTCTCCGACATCAACATGCCCAAGATGGACGGACTGACGCTGATCGGGCAGATCCCCAAGGTCCAACCCGATATCCGCTCGGTGATCATCTCGGCCTATGGCGATATGAAGAACATCCGCACGGCGATGAACCGGGGTGCCTTCGACTTTGTCACCAAGCCAATTGACTTCGACGACCTGAAACTCACCATCTCGCGCACCCTTCAGCACCTTGTCGAATGGCGCGATGCTCTTAAATCGCGCGACAAGCTGGCGGCGCTGCAAAACGAGCTCGGCGTCGCCAGCAAGATACAGCAGTCCATCCTGCCCACCCGTTTCCCCGACAGACCCGGCTGCCGCATCTTCGCCAACATGAAGCCTGCCCGCAACGTGGGAGGGGATTTCTTCGATGTCATCCACCTCGCGGACGGCCGAATCGGCATCGCCATCGCCGACGTATCGGACAAGGGGGTTCCCGCCGCGCTCTTCATGATGTCCTGCCGCACGTTGATCAAGGGTGCGGCCATCGGCAAAACCGATCCCGGAGAAGTGCTGCACGAGGTGAACCAGTTGCTGCAGGAAGACAACGACGCCGCCATGTTCGTGACTGTTTTCTATGGCGTCTACGACCCCGACAGCCAGCGATTCCACTATGCCAACGGAGGGCACAATTCTCCTCTGGTTGTGCATGCCGACGGAAGCTCCGCCGAGTTGCCCCTGACCGGAGGCATTGCTCTGGGGTTGATACCCGATCTCGACTACGAAAACAAAACCGTGACCCTTTCTCCCGGGGACTTGATCGTTCTGTACACCGACGGTGTTACCGAGGCCTTCGACGAACAGGAGAACCAGTTCGGCACCCAGCGCCTGCAAGAGGTCTTTGCAGGGACTAAGCCGACAGATGTCCAAGCAGCCAACCGTTCCGTATTCGAAGCCGTAGAGAAATTCGCCGGCGACACCCCGCAGTCCGACGACATCACCTGCGTGACGCTCCTGCACGGTAGCGACGGCGGCTGATCCCGATGCTTTCTTTGTGTCTCGAATCCCGACTCGAGGAACTGCAACGAATCGAAGCGGCCGTTGAGGATCTTGGAGAGCGGGAGCAATGGCCCCCGAACCTCCTCTACCAGGTCAAGCTCGTTCTGGAGGAGGTGATCGTCAACATCATCAACTACGGCTACGAGGGAGGGGGACACAAGATCGACGTCCACCTGATCTCCGAACCGGATACCCTCACCATCAAGATTGCCGACGACGGCCGCGCCTTCGATCCACTGAGCCAAGCCCCAACGCCCGATGTGGACGCCAACCTGGAAGACCGCCCCATCGGCGGGTTGGGCGTTTACCTGGTGCAATCCCTGGTGGACGAAGCCCATTACCGTCGGGAACAGCACAGAAATCATCTGACTCTGGTCAAGCGGAGGGACTGATGAGTCCGGCGCGCCGGATGGCGGCAGCGCTGCTGCTTGCCTCCGGCTCTCTATTCTGTGGGCAAACCGCGGGCTTGGCGCAAGAGGTTGGCGTCTCTGAGAATCGTATCCTCTTTGGACAATCGGCTGCCTTCACCGGACCCGCTCGAGAGCTGGGGCGGAACATGCGTCTGGGAATCCAAGCGGCCTTTCACGAGGCCAATGCCCGAGGCGGCGTTCACGAGCGGCGGCTGGAGCTTCAAAGCCTCGACGATGCCTACGAGCCCGAAGCGGCCATCCGCAACACCCATCAACTGATCCACCAGGATAAGGTCTTCGCCCTCATCGGAGCCGTGGGCACGCCGACCTCACGCGCATCCACCCCCGTGGCCGCCAGCGCCGGAGTTCCATACATCGCGCCCTTCACCGGGGCCGCCTTCCTGAGGGAAGAAGAGTGGAAAAACGTCATCAACCTGCGGGCCTCCTACCGTCAGGAGATCGATACCATGGTCTCCCACTTGACCGACAAGCTGGGCATCGACCGCATCGGCGTGGTGTATCAGGACGATTCGTTCGGCCGTGACACCTACCGCAGTTTGAGACGCTCCCTGGGAAGACGTCAGCTCAAGCCGGTATCGGTGGGGGTATATCAGCGCAACACCACCGCCGTGAAGACCCCTCTTCTCGACCTGCGCGCCGAAAATCCCGGCGCGGTGATTCTCATCGGGGCCTACAAGCCGGTCGCCTCCCTGATCGCCTGGGCACGCCACACCCGAATGAACGCGGTCTTCATGGCGCTCTCCTTCGTGGGGAGCAACGCCTTGTCCGAAGAGCTTGGTCCCGCCGGCGTCGGGGTATTCGTGACCCAGGTGGTTCCTCCTCCGACCGATACCACCTACCCCATCACCGCCAACTACAACCGCGCCCTGTGGGCCTTCGACTCGGACGCCACTCCCGGATTTGTCTCGTTCGAAGGCTACCTGGCCGGACGCCTGGCCATCGCGGCCCTGGAACGTTGCGGCCGGGACGTGGACCGAGCCGGCTTTCTCGACAGCCTGCGTCTCTCCGAACCCATCGATCTGGACGGGTTCGAGCTACGCTTCGGTGACAGCGACAACCAGGGTTCCGATTCCGTATTCCTGACCAGGATCGGCCGCGACGGTTACTATCACCCCATCGAGACGCTACGCATCGGGGTTCGACCGTGATCGACCGGCTGCGACGCCTGCTCAAGAACAGATTCCGCTCCGGGGAATCAATGCGCCCTGCCGGCGGAGCCAATACCCGAACAGGTCAGTCCGTCGCATCTGTCGGCGCCGGCCTGCTGCAGCAACTGATCGAGAGCCGATTCCTGACCGCGATTTTAAGCCCCTTGTCCCGCCTGATCGGGACCGAGAGGCTTCAACGCAATCGCGGGCTGGCGGTGGAGCTCCTGCAGCGGCTGCGTGAGGGTCGAATAGGGCTGGGAATGCAGCTCTATATCGGGATCGGCGGAGCTGTGGTCATCACCCTGTCGGCAAGCCTGGTGGCCTGGTTTTCCTTCAATCAGGTGGGAGATTCCCAGAATCGAGTCAACGAGGACAGCATCCCGGAAATGACGGCCGCCTTCGGTGTGGCGCGCCAGGCCGGCACCTTGGTGGCGGCGGCCCCGCGCCTGGTGACCGCCGCGACTCCGGTCGATTTCACCAGTGTCGCCGCCGCGGTTGCCAAGGAGCGAACGGACTTCGAGACACGCCTTCAAGCCCTGACCCACCGGGAGGGTGAAGAAGAAATGGTCTCACGCATTCTCGCCCACGGGAGTGAAATTATCTCGAACATCGGGGCCATTCGGGATTCGGTATCCCAGTCTTTCGTGCTGGGCCGGCGAAGCGAGGAGCTGCTCACGAAGCTTGAAACCCTGCAGGACGAACTGACCCGCATCCTGGTGCCCGCCGTCGATGACCATCTCTTCTATGCGCTGACCGGCTACCGGAACCTTGGCGAACGGCCGGCCTCCCCGGCACGGCACTTCTCGAAATCCGAGTTCAACCGCTACCGCCACATGATTGAATTGCAGGCACATGCGACCACTGCGACCCAGCTTCTTGCCGGCGTCACCAATCTGACGGAAATCCCCCTGATCGAACCCGTTCGGGAGCGCTTCGAGTCCGCCCGCGACGGTATCGGGCGCAGCCTTGTGGCTCTCGGAAGCGCTCCGTTGCGGGACAGGATCACCCCGGTTTTCGACCAACTTCTGGACTTGGGGCTGGGGGAACAGAATGGATTCGATCTGCGTGCCGAGGAGCTGGGTCTCGCCAACAGGCAGCGGGATCTGCTGGAGCGCAATCGTAAACTCTCCGTCGACCTGGTGGCTGAAGTCGAAGGGATGGTAGGTTCGGCCAGCGCGCGTGCCCAGGATGCGGCTCTCTCTTCCACGCAAGCCATCCTCACTGGACGCAGACTGCTTCTGGTCCTGAACCTGGTCAGTATCAGCGGGGCCGTGCTGATCGGTTGGCTGTTTGTCGGGCGGATCCTGTTACGCCGCCTCAAGAACCTGTCCGATCGCATGCGTGGCATGGCCGGAGGCGATCTGGAGGCCCGGGTGGAGATCAGCGGGAGCGACGAGGTCGCCGAGATGGCGGCAGCTCTGGAGGTGTTTCGACGTCACGCTCTGGAAGTTCAGCGATTGAACCTGGTCGAGAAGCTGGCCGAAGAACTGAAGGGCAAGAACTCTCAACTCGAAAAAGCCATGGACGACCTGCGCAAGGCTCAGGATCAGATCGTCATGCGCGACAAGCTGGCGGAACTTGGCCAGCTCACCGCGGGCGTCGCCCACGAGATCAAGAATCCGCTCAACTTCGTCAAGAACTTCTCGGAAGTCTCCGAGGAATTGATGGAGGAACTGGGGGAGGTCCTCACCGACAACCAGGAGAAGCTGAGCAAGGACGACCGGGAGTTGATCGAGGAGATTTCCGGAGATCTGACCGGCAATCTCAAGAGCATCCGCCACCACGGCGACCGCGCCAACCGGGTGATACACGACATGCTGTCCATGGGACGGGGTTCGGGCGAGCGGCAACCGACCGACATCAACGGCCTGCTCGATCAAAGCGCTCGACTGGCCTACCACAGCGCCCGGGCCACCGACAAGTCGTTCAACCTGGACATCAAGCAGGATCTGGACCCGCAGGTAGAATCCATCGACGTCGTCTCACAGGACGTGGGGCGGGTCTTCCTCAACCTGGTCAGCAACGCCTGCTATGCCACCGATGAGAAACGGCGTTCCCTGGGGACGGACGGTGGAGAACAGGCCGATGGGAATGGCGAATACAGTCCGACCCTGTGGCTCAGCACCAAGCGCCTGGAGGACCGGATCGAAATCCGCGTGCGGGACAACGGAAGCGGCATTCCCGCCGAGGTCGTCGACAAGATCTTCAACCCGTTCTTCACCACCAAGCCCACCAACGAGGGAACCGGGCTCGGGTTGGCACTGTCCAACGACATCGTGCGAGAGCATGGAGGAGCCATCAAGGTGGAAACCGAACCCGGCAGCTTCACCGAGATGTTGGTCGAATTGCCCCTGGAATCGCCCGCGGCAATGGCTGAACCGGAAGACACGGACGAAGAGGACGATGAGCCGGTGCTCTCCGCCGGTGAATCGGACAGGATCGAATCCAGTGACTCGTGAGCCGGCGTTAGCCGTCGCATGCCCGGGACGGCATCGGTTGGAGACGCGGCCTTGAGACTATCGCTGGACCGTCGTTCGTTTGGCCTCCGCGGTGGGGACTCGCCGAGTCCCCATGTGAGAGAAACAGGAACCACCGAGTCAATGGCTCTCTGCCAAGCCTCCCAGCAGGTCTCGATCGATCCTCCAAGGCGTCCCCCCCGGGGGAATGGCTCCGCTTCACTGAAGCGGGTGGTCCTTGCCGGACTGATCTGGATCCTGTCGGCCCCGGTCGCTTTCGGCCAAGGCGGCGCCCCGAAGCGGGACGAGACTCCAGTCACGCTGCAGAGCGGTCTGGGGGACGAGCTGCCAAGCTGGCTCTCCTTGTCCGGCGAGTTCCGCTTCCGCTTCGAAAACGGACAGGGCCTGGGCTACAGCGAGGGCAGCGACGACGGCTACGGACTGACCCGGACCCGCCTGGAGGTGGGGGTCCGGCCGGTCTCCTGGCTGAACTTCGGGATTCAGGCCCAGGACTCCAGGGCTCCGGGTATCCGGCCGGCGCTGGCCAACTCCGGCGCGGTCCGCGACCCGATCGACCTGCGCCAGGCTTATGCCGAGATCGGCGCCAGCCGGTCCCCGGCGTCACTGAAGGTGGGCAGGCAGGCACTGATCTACGGCGACTCGCGCCTGATTGGGGCTCCAAACTGGTCCAACACCTCCCGCGTCTTCGACGCCGTAAGGCTGCAGGTGCGGGGATCGGGCGCCAAGCTCGACCTTTTCTCGGCCTCGGTGGTGCGGAATGACCCCAACCGCCGCTTGAACCGGTCGGTCGAGGGAGAATACCTGCACGGCCTCTACGGCTCCCTGGAGAACGTCATCCCGGGTTCCACTCTCGAACCCTACCTGCTCTGGCAGACGAAGTCCTCGGTAGTCAACGAGCTGAACGCTCACGGAGATCTGGACCGTTATACCCTGGGATTCAGGGCTTGGGGCAAGGGGCTCGGGCCCTGGGACTACAACGCCGCCCTGGTCCGCCAGTGGGGGCAGGTGGCGGGGTCGGATATCCAGGCCTGGGCCTATTACGCAGAACTGGGCTATTCGATCGAGGCCAGGCTGAACCCACGCCTCTATATCCACTACAACTTCGGATCGGGCGACAAGGACTCCCAAGACGGCCGATTCGGGGGCTTCGTGAACCTCTATCCCACCACTGCCTTTTTGTACGGCCGCGCCAACCGGGTCGGCTGGCGCAACCACAAGGGCCTGCGCCTGGGGAGCGAGCTCAAGCCGTACTCCAAGCTGACGCTACTATTGGAATTCCACTCCTTCTGGCTGGCCTCCAAGAACGATGCCCTCTACAGCCCGGGCGGGCGAGTGTCGGTGGCCCCGCCTTCCGGGGGAGCCCGGGACGCAAAGGTCGGCAACGAAGTCGATGCCGTCTTCACCGTGCCGGTGACAAGCAACTTCAGCCTGGGAGGCGGCCTCGCACACATGCTTCCCGGCCCCTTTGTCAAGGCCAATACCCCCGGCCACCCATTCACCTACTCTTACCTGTTCAGCAGCTACCGGTTCTGAGCGGGAGGGCCGGCCGCGAATTTGTCCAGGTTGTTCACACGGGGCAAAACAGACAGGCCGTTGGGGAACTTCGGTTCGTAGAAAGCGAACAACTCCACCCAGCGCAGATGCTTCTCTCATCCCCGCGCCTGCGGGGAACAGGCGTGACGCGGATTATCGTGGAGAGGATTTCCCTGTGAGAGGTCGGATATTGTGGTCCAGAAACCATCCGCCGCGGTCGTCCGACCAATCAACCCCGAGTGCAACGGCCTCTTCGTCAAATCTCGAAGATCGGCGCGTCCTACGGGGCGTCCTGGACAATGTTCTGGCAGCAGGGGTGGCCTGGCTCGCCGTCGACAGGCCGAAACCCTGCTCGGCGATTGTGAAGTGGCTGTCGGAATGCTTCCGGCCTGTCGGGCCACTGCGATGAGCGCCCAATGGCGCCGCTGGTAGACAGAGTGACGTTGAGAGCTGGCGACCCGGCAGTATGGCCTGATCGTTGGCTGCGCTGTCGGCCCGGGGGCAGCGTATGTTAGACTATCGGCATGAGTGACACTACCCAAATCATCCTTGCCATCATTGGAACCGGCGTTGCACTGCTCGGTTTTCTCTGGCGCCTGAATGTTCGCATGGGCGCCATGGAGCATCGCCTCAACTCCCGCATCGACACCCTGGAAGACCGCATGAATTCCCGCATTGACGCCCTAAGTTCCCGCATCGACGCCCTCTACCAGGCTCTCTTCAACCACAAAGACCCCGCCGCTTAGATCAAGCAATACGCCCGCCTGCAGGCTGCGCTCCCTACGGTTCATCCCCACGCCTGCGGGGAACAGATGGTAGTTCGACAAACTCTCGACAGCCTCATCGGTTCATCCCCGCGCCTGCGGGGAACAGAGCTTCATCCGGGGTCGGGGCTCACCGGCAATCGGTTCATCCCCGCGCCTGCGGGGAACAGCTTCGAGAACATCGACGGCGACGGGTGCGCGCCGGTTCATCCCCGCGCCTGCGGGGAACAGGTCCAGGTCATAATCTGCGTGTGCGCTCTGGTCGGTTCATCCCCGCGCCTGCGGGGAACAGAGTCCGGCAACGTGCATGGTCTTTAGTTGCACCGGTTCATCCCCGCGCCTGCGGGGAACAGGTTAACCCGCGATCTCATGTTCCCCCCTTGTATGGTTCATCCCCGCGCCTGCGGGGAACAGCCCTTGAGGTAGTTGGTGCGGTCAGCGAGCTGCGGTTCATCCCCGCGCCTGCGGGGAACAGACGGCCGCGTCGTAGTCCGAACGCGGCACGAACGGTTCATCCCCGCGCCTGCGGGGAACAGTTCGGAACTCTCGACACTATGGGCCTACCGCACGGTTCATCCCCGCGCCTGCGGGGAACAGTAGTAGAATTTCTCCCATTCGCCCATAGCCTGCGGTTCATCCCCGCGCCTGCGGGGAACAGTCAGTCTCTTTTTGTTAGGGATTGTGGGCCTACGGTTCATCCCCGCGCCTGCGGGGAACAGCA
>JAGWAJ010000032.1:0-500 GCA_021296475.1 Acidobacteriota bacterium | reverse complement strand
TCCGGTTCATCCCCGCGCCTGCGGGGAACAGCCAGTCGGCCAGCGCGTCGGCCCCGCCGTTGGTGGTTCATCCCCGCGCCTGCGGGGAACAGCCCTGGCTGCATGACTGGCCATCTGAAACTCACGGTTCATCCCCGCGCCTGCGGGGAACAGGATTATGTTCACTGATGCCGTGTCTCCAACAACGGTTCATCCCCGCGCCTGCGGGGAACAGGCCTTACAGACAGCACTCAGCAGGCACAGGGCCGGTTCATCCCCGCGCCTGCGGGGAACAGATAGGTCCTGCCTGACTGGTCACAAATATATCCGGTTCATCCCCGCGCCTGCGGGGAACAGCCGAGAGAACTCAGCAAGAAGTACTGGGGGGTCGGTTCATCCCCGCGCCTGCGGGGAACAGGGCAAGCACGTCCGACACCGAGCGACGCGCGTCGGTTCATCCCCGCGCCTGCGGGGAACAGCTAGAGCACAAAAGGCATCAGTCCCGATTAAGCGGTTCATCC
>JAGWAJ010000121.1 GCA_021296475.1 Acidobacteriota bacterium | reverse complement strand
AACCGACCGTGGAGCTGGAAGACCTGACCAAGCGTTACCGGTCCACCGTGGCCGTCCGTTCCCTCTCCCTGCGGGTGGAGCCGGGGGCGATCCTCGGTCTGGTGGGGCCGAACGGCGCCGGCAAGACGACGCTGCTGAACATGATGGCCGGACTCCTCGAGCCGAGCGAGGGCACGGTGCGCCTCTTCGGACGCACCTACGCCGAGGCCGGCAACGACATCCGCGCCCAGACCGGCGTCATGCGCGACGACCCGGGGCTCTACGAGAGCCTCACCGGTTCCGAGCACCTGAGCTTCACGGGCTCGGCGTACGGCCTCGATCCTGCAGAGGTGGCGGAGCGGTCCCGCGAGGTGCTGGCCTTCATGGATTTGGAGCAGGCCGCCGGCGAGACGGCCGAGACCTACTCGGCGGGCATGAGGAAGAAGCTGGCCCTGGCCTGCATCCTCGTCCTGCTCGACGAGCCCTTCGCCACCCTCGACCCGGAAGCCGCCCTGCGGGTGGAGGAGCTGCTCCGCCGGCTGTCGGCCGGCGGCGCCACCGTGGTCCTCAGCTCCCACGTCCTCGACCGCGTCGACCGCCTGTGCTCCGAGCTGGCCTTCATCAACAAGGGCGAGCTGATCCTGCGGGGCCCACCCGACGAGCTGCGCGCCCGCGGCGCCGAGGGCAAGGAGGCCGGGAGTCTCGAGGAGCTGTACATGGATCTGGTCGCCCCGGAGGGCGAGCGGCGGGGGCTCTCGTGGTTGTGAGCCTGCCGGGCTGGCTCTCCCTCCGGCGCAGGAAACCGGCGGGAGGGTCCCTCCTCCTCTTTCTCTGGGGCTTCCTCAGGCCCTACCGGCTGCGCGCCGCCGAGGCCTTCGCCGCCATGGTCCTGGCGGCGGCCCTCACCGTGCCCATGCCGCTGGTGACGATCTACCTCGTGGACGAGGTCTTCGCCGCCGGCTCCCGGCCCACGCTCCACGCCGTCTGCGCCGGGATCCTCGTCGTCTCCATCCTCGGCACGCTCCTGAGCCTGCTGCAGGGCTACCTGCTCACCGTCTTCGCCCGGCGCGTGTTCTTCGACATGGAGATCACCCTCACCCGGCGCCTGCTGGCCCAGTCGGTCAGCTACTTCCGCAAGGCCGGCTCCGGCTATCTGGCGACCCGCTCCAGCGACGACGTGCGGCAGCTCGGGGCCCTCATGGCCGGGACCTGGATCCAGGGGATGAACTCGGCCTTCGTCCTCATCGCCGGCGCCGTGGTGATGTTGGCCCTGACCCCCGGCCTGGCCGCGATCCTGCTGGCCTTCGTCCCCGTCCTCGCCGTGGCCAGCGTGCTCGTGGGCCGGAGGGTCCACGACCTCAACGCCGAGGTGCAGGAGCGCCGGGGGCAGACCCAGGCGGTGCGCATCGAGTCCCTGGAGAACATCACCGTCGTCAAGGCCTTCGGCGCCGAGCGCCGGCAGGTCCGGCGGATCGCCGGCAGGCTGCGCCACGAGCTCGACGCCGGTCTGGCCCGCGATGTCCGGGGCCTGCTGCTCTCGGGCGTCCAGAGCCTGGTGCACGCCGGCGGCTATCTCGTCCTGCTGTGGGTGGGAGGGCTCCAGGTGATGGACGGCCAGTTGTCGCTCGGTCAGCTCCTGGCCCTCAACTCCCTTCTCGCCCTCGTGCTTACGCCGACGATGCAGCTGTCCAGCGTCTACCTGAGCGTCAAGATGGCCCTGGGGATCCTGCAGCGGGTGCGCGACTTCGCCGGGGCCCCCGTCCCCAGGGAGCGCGCCGGCAAACCGCCCATCGGCATCGGTCCGGGGCGCGTGGAGTTCGACAAGGTCTCCTTCGGGCTGCCGGGAGGGGCAACCGTCCTGCACGACGTGTCAGCCACCTTCCCGGCCGGGCGGATCACCGCGGTGGTGGGCGGCACCGGAATGGGCAAGAGCACCCTCGTGCGGCTCCTGCTGCAGCTGGAGTCGCCGACCCGGGGATCGATCCGGATCGACGGCCGGGACGCGGGCGCGCACGACCCCCGGAGCATCCGCGCCCATATCGGCTACGTCGAGCAGGAGGTGCACCTGTTCTCGGCGACGGTCCGCGAGAACATCCTCTACGGCAGCCCACGGGCCACGGCGGAGGACCTGGCCTGGGCGACCGCGATCTCCGACTGCGACGAGTTCCTGTCGCGGTTCCCCGATGGGCTTGACACGCGCATCGGCGCCGACGGCGTCGAGCTGTCGCGGGGCCAGAAGCAGCGCGTCTGCCTGGCCCGGGCCATGGTCCGCAGGCCGAGGATCCTCGTTCTCGACGAGACCACCGCCTCCCTGGATCCCGAGACCGAGCAGACCGTGACCCGCGCCCTTAGGCAGGCGGGCGAGGGACGGACGACCGTCTACGTGAGCCACCGCCTCGCGTCGCTGGACTTCGCCGACCGGGTCGTGGTCATGAAGGGCGGGCGGGTGACGAGGGAAGGCCCTCTGCAGGAGGGAGTCTCGTTGGACCGGGCGGCGGCCGCTTGAGCCCTGGGCGATGAGGATTCCCTCGCGCATAGAGTGGACCGGGGGGGCCGTGCTGATCGGCGCGGCCGCCTGCTCCCTGCTCCTGCTGTTGGGGCTGGTCCTCCTCGACGTGGACCAGGGGATCCGGGTCTCGGGGAAGGTGACGCGGGGGGACGGCGTCTGGCGGCTCGAGGGCCCCGTCTCCGGGCGGAGTCTCGGACTCCTTGGGGACGCGCGCCACGTCTTCGCCGCCAGGGGGAACCGCCGCGTCCTGCTGGGAGAAGTGCGGGCCGTCGAGGCCCGGTTCCACCGAAGCGCGGAGGTAATACTCGCAGCCGTGGAGTTCGAGTCCACAGCGGGCGGCAAGGGCCACCCCCATCCCGTAAGAGAGGGCCCCGCGAGCCTCTTCGTGGCCACACGGCCTCCAGGGCCCTTGCTGCTCGCGCTTCTCGAGAAGGTGAGCCCCGCCAGGTAGAACGCCCGGCTGCGGCGGGCCGACGGACGTTCCCGGAGAGTCCGGGAACGACCAGCGGGGAGCTTTGCGTCCGGATGGACCTGTCAAACCAGAAAGGTGATGTCATGAACAGATCGGCAGAGAGCGGCACGGAGGAGGAAGGAGGAGCGCGCCTGGTGGAACGTGTGCGCCTCCTGGCGGCGTCGCCGCGGCAGGCCTTCGCCTCGATCCTGGAGGGCCGCCCCTGGGTGGACGTATTCATGGTGCTGAGCCTGGGGAGCGCCCTCGCCTCGTGCCTCTCCCTCTACCTGGCGGGAGACCGGCTGGAGCTCCTGCCCGCCGGCCTGCTCACCGAGGCCCAGCAGAATGTCGTCGCTGTCCTGCGATTCGCGGCGATCGTCCTGATGGCCTTCCCGATCACCCTGGTCAGCCTCCTGGCGCCGGCGTTCTTCCTGTGGCTGCTGGTGCAGCTCTTCGAGGAATGGAGCGACTTTCGGGGGATCCTGGCCGTCGTCGCCCACGCCAGTCTGGTGTTGCTGCTCTCCCAGGCGGCGGACACCCTCCTCCTCGTCGGCAGACTGCAGGGGGCAGAGGCGGTGAGCGTCTCGGAGATGGGCACCCAGTTCGATCTGGGTCTGCTCTTCGACCTCGGCGGGGCCCCGGTGCTCGCCATCCTCCTGTCCTACACCAGCCCCTTCAAGATCTGGTTCTACGGCCTCCTGGTCCTGGGCATCGGCCGCGCCTGCCGGCTGACCTGGCCGCGCAGCGCCGGGGTCGTGGCCCTGCTCCTGGTCGCCAGCGTGGCGCTGAGAGTGAGCTTCACCTTCCTGGCGGACACGGCCTCCGAGTCCCTCACCGACACCCGCGACTGCGCCGCCTGCGAGCTGCTGCCCCGCTGATGGACAAGCTCACCTTTGCAGACCTGACGGGACGCGGAGTCCGCGTCGCCATCATCGACAGCGGCCTCGACCCTTCCCGCGTCGACTTCGCGAGGAACGTCGTCGGGGGCGTCTCGATCCAGGCGGATGACGACGGCACCCTCCGGCGAAGCGCCGACTACGGCGACGAGGCCGGCCACGGCACGGCCTGTGCCGGGATCCTCCGCGGCCTGGCTCCCGAGGCGGAGCTGTCGATCATCCGGATCTTCGACGCCTTCCTATCCGCCCGGGCCTCGGTCCTGGAGGCGGCCCTCGAGTACGCGGGCGAGGCGGGCGCCCACGTCATCAATGCAAGCCTCGGGGTCACCGACACCGCCGTCGCCGGCCGTCTCCGGGACGTCTGCCGCAGCCTGCAG
>JAGWAJ010000120.1:1393-5177 GCA_021296475.1 Acidobacteriota bacterium | reverse complement strand
CCACCATTCGTCGCCTGACGGCTCCGCCTGGTGCCCAACCAACCCTGCTAGCAGTCTGCACCGTTCTACGGCGCAGACTGCTAGCTGAAGTCGGTGCCGAGGAGCACGGCGATGATGATCGCCAGCACCGCCGCCGGCGCCACGAAGCGGATGAAGCCGAGCCAGACCGCGTAGCGGAACCACCCCGGCTGGTTCCCGTCCACCAGCTCCCCGTGGCTGATTCGGCGGCTGACGAACCAGCCCGCGGCCAGCGTCACCGCCAAACCGCCCGTCGGCAGCATCACGTTGGACACGAAGTGGTCGACGGTCTCGAACCAGCCGGTCTTGTTGGCGAAGACGGCCAGACTGGACAAGAAGGGCGTGCCGGAGAACGACAGCGCGGCGAAGATCGTGAATACGAAGACGGCCGCCCCGGAGAGGAGCGTCGCGCGATGGCGCTGCAGGGCATGCTCGTCGATCAGGTAGCTGGTCACGACCTCCAGCAGCGAGATCGTGGAGGTGAGCGCCGCCACCGCCACCAGGATGTAGAACAGGGGCGCGAGCAGGACCCCGAACGGCACCTCGGTGTAGAACAGCTCGGGCAGCGAGATGAAGAGCATCCCGACCGGCGAGGCGCCGACCTGCTCCGTCATCCCGGCCACCGAGAAGATGACCGAGAACATGATGATCGAGGCGACGATGGCGATCCCCGTGTCGAGGGCGACGATCGCCGCCGTGGCCTTGACGATCGACTGCTTCCGCGACAGGTACGACCCGTAGGTGATCATCGCCCCCATGCCGACGGAGAGCGAGAAGAACGAGTGCCCGAGGGCGCTGAGCGCCGAGCCCGCCTCGAGCTCGGAGAAGCTCGCCTGGAAGAGGAAGCCGAGCGCCTGGCCGGAGCCGCTCATCCCGAGGGCGCTCACGAGCAGCAGCAGCAGGATGCCGAAGAGGATGGGGAGCGACACGCGGGCGAGCCGCTCGATGCCGTCGCGCACCCCGAACCAGACGACCGCAATCGTGGCCAGGCTGAACCCGAGCGACAGGACCAGCTGCAGGCCGGCGTTGCCCACCTGGGCGTTGAACAGGTCGCCCGTCGCCAGCCCCACCGGATAGCCGCCCGCGGACCAGGCCGCGGTCCTCGCGAAGTAGTAGAGCGACCAGCCCGCGATGACGGTGTAGTAGCTGAGCAGCAGGAAGGCGCAGAGCACGCCCCACACCCCGAACACACCCCACCACCGGCCGGCGCATTCCCGGAGCGCGCCGACGGTGCTCTTCTGGGTCCGCCGGCCGATCAGCAGCTCGGCCATCATGATCGGCATCCCGACCGCCAGGATGCAGACCAGGTAGACGAGGACGAAGGCGCCCCCGTTGTTGTCCCAGGTGATGTAGGGGAAGCGCCAGAGATTGCCCAGGCCGATGGCGCTGCCGGTCGCGGCCAGAATGAAACCGGCGTTGGAGCCCCAGTGGCCGCGGTCGCTCTGCATCCGTTCCCTCCGCGTCTGCGAGCGGCGGTCGCGAAGCGGCTCGCGGTCGCAAAATGGCCGGTGGGCCAGCGAAGGCAGTCTAGCACGCCGGCCCCGCCGGCCCCGCCGGCCCCGCCGGCCCACCGCCCTCGCGGGACGCCTGCGTCCGGGGCATGCAGGGCCGCTCGGGACACCGGCGCGGCCGCGGCCCGGAGCTCAACCGGGGGGACGGCGGACGCTGTAGAATGCGGGCCATGGTGCGTCGTGACGCCGTAGCTGGAAGTAGGCCTGCGCCACGCTGCTTCCGTTTCGGGTGGATCGTCGGACGGGGCGGCGGGCGGCTGGTCGTCGCCGCAGTCGTGGCGGCGGCCGGGACCTGGGGCGCCGCGGCGCCGCGGGCGCAGGAGCGGCAGGAGCCGGCCGCGGAGACTTTCCACTGGGTGCTGCCGGCGGACCGGGACGGCGTCGAGGTGGCGACCCTCCATCCCACCGACTGCTACGTGGTGCATCAGGCTGAGGGGACGGTCTATTTCGGGGAGCGGACGGCTCCGCTCGACACCCTCCAGGGCCAGTTGCCGCCGCCCGGCGTGCATCGGGTCGAGACGCTCGACGAGCACGGCGAATGCGCCGACGCCGGCTGCGTCGACCTGGCCCGGCTGGAGGCTGCGATCGAGCAGGAGATGGAGACCGGCAATCGGCGGCGCCGGCGGCGCGCGGACCACCGTCCGTCGCCGATGGACCGCTGGTACGGCGGCGCCTACACCGACGTCGGTTCGGACGAGCGGGCCCGGTTCCGGAACGCGCCGGAGCAGCGGATGGTGTTCCGGCACCTGGCGACGGCGCGGCGCGGGAACTGCTACGAGGCGAAGGCGCTGCGCACGCTGACCATCCACGTACGGGATCACGAGCAGCGGGCGCATCGCAGCGGGGTCTATCACGGGCTGTTGACCATCCGCCATCGGCATGCCGAAGGCCGCGGCGGTGCGGTAGCGGACTGACTCGGAAGCGAACGGACACGGAAGCGAGGAGCCAGCGTCATGTTGAAGGTGAAGAGGATGATGGAGCGCGCGAACCCGCGCGTGGCGGCGGCGTTCGCGGTGCTCGTGATCGGTCTCGGGTTGATCGCGACGGCGCAGGAGCAAGGGGAGACGGACCCGACCGACGGAGCGGCGGCGTGGCGCTTCGAGGATCTCGGCGACGGCGTCTGGTTCGCAACGGGCACCGGCGCGATGACGACGTTCAGCAACTCGCTGGTCATCGTCAACGACGACCACGCGATGCTGGTCGACACGACCGTCTCCCCGGCCGCGGCGCGCAAGCTCGTGGCGGAGATCGCGACGGAGGTCACCGACAAGCCGATTCGCTACGTCTTCAACACGCACTTCCACTTCGACCACTCGCACGGCAACCAGATCTTCGGCGACGACGTCGAGATCGTCGGCCACGACTTCGTCCGCCTGCAGCACGTGTCGACCGGGCTCGATCAGCGGACCAACCGGGGGTTCGCGGCCGCCATCCCCGCCCAGATCGAGGGCCTCGAAGCCCAGATCGCCGCGGCATCCGATGCCACGGAGCGAACGCAGCTCGAAACCGCCCTGCGCCAGTTGCGCGCCCACCAGAACGCCATCCAGGAGACGGTCGTCAAGGCGCCGAACGTCACCTACAGCGACACGCTGACGCTCGTGAAGGGCGGCCGCGAGGTGCAACTGCACTTCCCCGGCCGGGGGCACACCGGCGGCGACACGCTGGTCTTCCTCCCCGAGGAGCGGATCGTCTTCACCGGCGACTTCTTTCTGGGAAGCCCCGGCGCGAACGCCCTGCCGTACATGGGTGACGGCTTCGTCAACGAGTGGCCGGCCAGCCTCGACGGGCTGAGGGCCCTCGACTTCGAGGTCATGGTGCCCGGCCACGGGGCCCCGTTCCGCGACCGCAGCCAGATCGATGATCTGCAGGCCTACCTGCGCGACCTCTGGGCGCAGGTGTCCGCCCTGCGCAAGGAGGGGTTGTCGCCGGAGGAGACGGCGGGCCGCGTCGACCTGAGCGCGCACGCCGATGCCTACGGTGCGCAGGCCGGGAGCGCCGACCCGCGGGCGGTGCTGCGGATGTACGAGATCCTGCAGGTTCTGCACCCGATGTAGGGTGGCGCCGGCCCTCGGGCCACAGCGCGGATGGCGAAGTCGTCCTGCTCGAACACGAGCGGGTGCCAGGAGTCTGCGCCGTAGGACGGTGCAGACTCCTGGTAGGCAGGGCTGGGCGCCGAGCGGAGCCGTCAGGCGACGAATGGTGGGCTAGGAGTCTGCGCCGTAGAACGGTGCAGACTCCTAGCAGGCATGGTTGGG
>JAGWAJ010000120.1:0-1372 GCA_021296475.1 Acidobacteriota bacterium | reverse complement strand
GCGCCGTAGAACGGTGCAGACTCCTAGCAGGCATGGTTGGGCACCAGGCGGAGCCGTCAGGCGACGAATGGTGGGCTAGCGCGAACGCCGGCCGTGGCGCGCGGGCGGATCTGCTGCAGGCACGGGCGATGCGGGTTCCGCCCGATCCGCGTTCTGCGGCCCGGCGCCGGTTCGGACCACCGGCGGTGCGGAGGAGGACCGACATGCGAGGTCGCCGAACGCGTGGTGTGATCGCCGGGGCGGGGGCGGCGCTCGTAGTCGCTGCCGGCTCTGTCCTCGCTGTCGAGTCGGCGCCTCCGTTGGAGTCGGCTCCTCCGCAGGAGGCGTCGCCCGGGGCCGAGGCGAGGCCCACGCGGGTGCTGTCGGCCCGGGATACCCTGCGCATCGACCAGGTCGGCTCGCCGGCGCTGTCGCCCGACGGGGAATGGGTCGTCTACACCGTGCGCTCCCGCGACATGGACGACCCCGACCTGGAGGCGGTCACCCACCTGTGGCGCGTGCGCGTCGACGGGACGGGGGGGCGGCAGCTCACCCGCGGTCCGCAGGACGCGACCGCGCCGGCCTGGTCCCCCGACGGGAGCATCATCGCCTTCCTCGCCGCGCGGGGCGAGACGCCGGAGGCGAAGACCCAGGTCCACTTCCTGTACGCGGACGGCGGCGAGGCGTGGCAGGTCACCGAGCACGACGAGGCGGTGCGCGCGTTCTCGTTCGCGCCCGACGGCTCCGCCCTCCTGCTGCTCGCGCAGGACGGCCTCTCGGAGGCGGAGGAGGAGCGGCGCAAGGAGCAGGGCGACGCCGAGGTGGTCGACGGGTCGTTCCAGATGACCCACCTCTGGCTGCACGACCTCGCGACCGACGAGACGCGGCGGTTGACCGAGGGCGACTTCACGGTCGCCAACCCCGACTGGTCGCCCGACGCCCGGCAGGTGGCGTTCGAGACCCGGCCCAATCCGACCGCCAACGACGGCTGGCGCAGCGACATCCAGGTGGTCGACGTCGGCACGGGGGAGGCACGGCTCCTCCACGAGAACGGCGGCAGCGACAGCGCGCCGCGCTGGTCGCCCGATGGGCGCACCATCGCCTTCGCCTCGAACGCCACGCCGACCAGCAACACGCTGCACAGCAAGCTGTACCTGGCCGCACCGGAGGGCGACCGTCCGACCCGGGTGCTGCTCGAGGACTTCGACCGCAACTTCACCGTCCCGATCTGGTCGGCGAACGGCCGGCAGGTGTTCTGGCCGACGGGCGACGGCACAGCCACGGGCCTCTTCCGCGTCAGCGTGGAGTCGGGGGCGGTGACCTCCGAGTCGGCCCCCGGCGGCCGCAACAGCCAGTGGGAGCTGTCGGACGACGGCGCGCGCTGGGTCTGGGT